>CAKTXN010000012.1 GCA_934630905.1 uncultured Eggerthellaceae bacterium | reverse complement strand
GGTTCAATCGTAATCCGATCCCGACGGTATGGGAACCAACGGATCAAATCAGCTGGTTTCTACTGTAATGGGGTCAAGCTTTTCTGCGTTTTGCTTTACGGGGCTGCTCTTTTGGTCAAGGGTGCATGCGCTCTTAAGGTATTTCTATCCGACCTTAACGGTTCGGATCCCAAGCCGTTTTGTTGACAAATTACCCCACCTTTTGTCAACAAAAAATCCGAGGTGCTGCTTGCCCTCGGATTTTTCCTGTGCTTTTGTTCCTTTACCGTAAGCTCCTGCCAGTCAGTGCGTCGAATCACCGTGAATTGTTGACAAAAGGTGGGGTAATTTGTCAACAATTTGCGTGCTGCGTGGTGTGCGGTTCGCCCTGCTTGCTATTCGTTCCAGTAATCGATGGGCTTGTAGCGTTTTACCAGTTCAAGACGTAAATCTTCAATGGTTGAGCAGTTCGCGATAACCGTGACGGGTTCATCCATGGCGGCAATCTTTTCCACCAGCGCGGCGTAATCAGTCTCAACGGAAAGCGCATCCTCGGCGAATCCTGCGGCAAGCAGGCTTTCGCGCAGGTCCTGGTAGCAAGGTCCGCCGATGATAGCGCGCGTTTCGAGGCGCTGCAGCTTTTCCCAGTGAACGCCGCGCACCCAATCGGTGTAGATGCCGTCCATAACTTGGTTGCCCAGCAGGCACACCAGGTTCGTGGGCACTTCTTCTTCCGATGCCAGCATGTTCAACAGCTGGTTCGCGCCGGCCGTGTTCTTCATGAGCAGCAGACGCGTTTGCGTGCCTTCGACATCGAAAATCTCGAAACGATGCGCAGCGTGCTTGAAGTGTCCGAGCGCTTCGCAAATCTGATCTTCGGGCAGACCCAGCGTGGTGAGGGCGGCAAACGCGGCCACTGCGTTGTAGATGTCGTAGCCGGCGCGCACATTCACCGGCACCGCGATTTCGCGGTCGTGCACGCGCAGGGTAAGCGTGCAGCTTTTCTCTTGCTTGTCGCTTACGGCAACACAAGCGATGTCGGTCGCGTGATGGACGTATCCGCAGTTCGGACATGTGAAAGCGCCTAAGTGCGCAAAGCTGCGGCAGGTGAATTCCAAGGGTGTGCCGCATTTGATGCAGTCTACCTGCTCATCGAAATCGGCAATGCCTTCGCTGTAAGGCGCGCATTCCATGCCGAACCACACTACCTTGTTCGGCACGGCGCTGGCAATGGAGGCCGTGACCTGGCAGTCGGCATTGAGCACGAGCGTGGTGCTGGGGCTTTTCTTGATGGCCTCGATGATGTAATCGCGTGCAGTGGTCCAGGTGGGGTAGCGGTCCACCTGATCGCGGTAGAGGTTTGTGACCACAAGAACTTGCGGTAGCGTGGCTGGCAACAGCAGCTTTGTGGCGCCTTCGTCGCTTTCGATCACGGCCCAGTCGCTTTTGCGCGCGCCGGAAATCGCGCTGTCAAGGCACAGCGTGGTGGCAATACCTTGCTCCAGATTCGTGCTGGAGGGGTCGTAGGCGGCACTGCCGAACGTGTTGATAATGGCCTGCTGTACCATGTGGGTGGTGGTGGTTTTCCCGTTCGTGCCCGTAATCATAACGGCATGGTGGCCTTCGCTTAAATGGCGCACAATGTTGCGGTCGAACAGCATTGCCAGGCGTCCAGGCAGGGCGCGTCCTGTGCGTCCGAGTGCGCGCATCGCTTTGTAGCTGGCGTGGCACACGCCGATGGCGGCCGAGGTTTTGAGGCTCATGTTAGTCCCTTCCTTCGCGAATGATCACGGGAGCGCCATTTTCAACATGGCAGGTCAGGCCGGCGGCACTGCGCTGGTCGTAGCGGGTGGCTGCGGCGTCGATGAACGCTTTGAACAGCAGGCCCATGCGCGTGCGGAAAAATTCGGGATGCCACTGAGTGCCCATGAAGAACAGGCGGTCGGGCATTTCGATTGCTTCTACCAGGCCATCGGTTGCGTAAGCGGCGGCGCGCAGGCACGGCGCCACGGTCTTGATGCCCTGATGGTGCATGGAGTTCACCGCCAAGTGATCAGTTTGCAGGATGTCCCCCAGAATAGTTGCGCGGTCGATGTTCACAAAGTGGCTGGGGCATTCGTAGTGGTCTTGCTGCCAGTGTTTCAGGCGCGTGGATTCCGAGCTTTGCATGATGCCGTACTCTTCGGTGGTGCGTGCCATGTCGCGGCGGTCCTGCGCGCACGAAGGGTGTTCTTTGCCCTCGTAGATGCAGCCGGGGCACAGGGCACGGCGAATGTCGCTGTCGGTTAGGCGCATGCTGGTGGGCGCGTCGCCCGATTCATCGGGCACGTAGATGCCCTCAAGCGCCCAGCGGTTGCCGCCAATGGACTGGTATTCGTCGGATAAGTCCTGGTAGAGCGTGCCGCCGAAGTGCACGTTGATCATCTGCATGCCGCGGCATACGCCTAAAACGGGAATGTCGAAATCGTACGCGTAATTCAGAATGCGGTCTTCCATGCGGTCGCGGTTCGGCGTGAGCGGCGAGAGCTTGTCGCTGTGGCGCGTTTCGCCGTAGCACTCGGGGCTAATGTCGTGTCCGCCGGTGAACAGGAAGCCGTCCATCTGGGGCAGAAGGTATTCGTAGATGTGCACGTCATCGGTGATGGGCAGCGCCAGCGGCATGCCGCCCCATTCTTCGATGGCCTGGCAGTAGTTCGTTTTCAGGCGCAGGATTTCTTCTTCGGGGACAAACGAAGGCACAATGCCAATCAGGGGAACATGCTGTTGTGGTGCGGACATTTAGACTCTCTCCTTGGGCGCTTTGTTCAGCGCGTGTTTTGCTGCAGTGCGTTGTTTCAAAACCATCATTTTATAGCAAACGCTGCGAGTGAGTGGGAATGACAGGAAAATAAGGGCAAACATGACTGCTTGGTAATAGACTGCTTGGTAATAGCAAGAAGCAGCTGCGCTTGCTCTCCGACCAGGAAAGACCAGTGGACCGCGAGCGCGAACGGTTCGGCGCTTATTCGTCTTCCTTCATCTGCGTGACATAGCTTCTGAATCCTGGTAGGCAGAATTCAATCACGCCCTTGGACTTCTCTTGGATCACGCCCTCTTGAAGGAGCCTTTTCTTATATCGCGAAACATGTGCGCTGGTTTTTCCTAGTCTGGATGCCAAGGTTGATTGCAACGTTGCCGAATCGTCTTCGAGGAGTGCATAAAGAAACTCTTTATCGGCAGGCGTTAGCTCAAACCATGTTGCTTCGTATACACGCTCTTCAAGTTCTGCTTGAGCGATGGAGATGGCATTTTCTATGTCTTGGATACTGATTGTTGTTCGATCGGCCGAAATCCTCCATGCCCGATAACCTACGAGTTGAAGCATATAAGGGAAGCCGTTAATTGCTTCAACTGCTTTATCAAGAGCTTCCGATTCGAAGGTTTTACCGCCTTTTTCCATTGTCACGACAAGTGCTTCTCTAATATCATAATCGCTGATTGGGCCTAGATTGTATCGGGCAGCTCGTCTAAGAAACGAAGTGGTTTTACCCGATAAAAGAGCGGAAAGGCCATAGGGCAGGCCAGCTATGAGCAGGGCAACTTTACGGTCTTCGTCTATGAAGTGCTGAAACGCCGAAACAAGGGTTGTCATTTCGGGAATGGAGGAATTGACTTCATCAACGGTAATCAGAAGACCGGTATCGGTATCTGCGAGCGCATCGAGGATATTTTCCATTTTCGTGCGCCAACTTCGCGGTTCTTCTTGGGCGTTGTCCCATTCTGAGGCGCCGATTTTTGTTATCGAGACGCTTTTCAGTTTCTTTTTTGGTGCAGAATCGATTAGGTGCTCGGCTGAGCGAATTGTGTGTGAGTATATTTCTTCAAGCATGTCTTTTGCGCAGGAAACTTGTACGGCAACCCAACCTTTTCCTTCTGCTTCGCGGGCAAAGTAGGAGAGAAGCGCTGTTTTTCCTGTACCGCGTGCGCCAACAAGAAGAGAAATAACAGAAGGGGACGAGGGGCCCTCATCGAATAGCTCCTCCATGTCGGCGATGATGTTGTCGCGGCCTGCCATGAAGGCTGGAATTTTGCCAACAACAGGAGTGAAGGGGTTCTTCAGTTTTTCATCCATTGCGATATTCCTCCTGATTAAAGCGTTGTCTGCTCTAAAGTTCATTCGTTTGATAGTATACACCCCATGGGCAAGGTTTGCAGCATGCGGGCAACTTTGTTAGCTTTTGGATAATTTTGTTAGCATTTGGGCAATAGTGCGCAATAGTTGTTGGCTTTGGGTAATGACTGTTGGCATTGGGCAATAAATGGGAGCCTTCGGCAATGGATGTTAGCTTTTGGGAAGCCCCGCTGCTTATCGGTTGCGCCCTTTGGTTCCTCTAAAAGTGTAGAGAAGGATTGACGTTTGCTGTGGGTTCCTGGATGGCTTTTCGTCCGGGGGCTTTTGTGCTTCTCGAGCTGCAGATAGGTAACAAATGCAGCGGGGAGGCTTGCGTGCGAAGATGATTCCGCGATGGTGGCTTACAATGTTGCTGTTCTGCGTTGCGCGCGACGGAGGCGGCGGCGAAGGCGGCGAAGGCGACGGCGGGGCGGCGGAAGCGCCTTGGCGTCTTCCGAATGAATCTAATGTTTAGGCAATGGCAAGCGAAGGGACCCCTGTGAATCTTCAATCGTATGTTGAAACAGAATTTGCGACGTTTGATGAAAAGCCGTTCAACGAGCTTGATGCGGCGCTGTTTACGCAGCTTGCGATGGTTCGCGTGGAGTTGGCGGCGTTTGTGCAGGGTGCTTATAAGCTGCGTGAAGACGGCGTTTTGGTTGATGCGTCGGGCAGCGATGAGCTGGCGTTTTCGTTGCGCGATCTGCTATGCGCAGAGTGCTTCGACCAGATGTTTACGGGTCTTGTTGCCGACCAGGTACGTGTGTGTTTTCTGGCGGCGGCAATGAATCCGCGTTATCGCGCGGTGAGGGTCGTTCGCTATCAGAGCGTGTTTGATGCGGATCGCGCTGCGCAGTTCAGTGCCACCACGTTTGCGTGCGATGGGTCCGTGTTTGTGGCGTTTCGGGGGACCGATGCGTCGCTTGTCGGGTGGCGCGAGGATTTCAACTTGGCGCTCGAAAGTCCTGTTCCATCGCAGGCGCTTGGGCTGGCTTTTGCGACGGAGCAGCTTGAGCGGGAGGCGAAGCGGGCCTGTCGGGACGGGCGCGTGGCTGCGACCAAGGCGGCCTCGGTGACGCGGAATGAGCGGACGAGAAAGCGAGCGTTGCCATGGAGGGGATTTGTTGCGCGCCTGACCGCACGACACGCTGCTGTGGACGATGCGTCTGTGCGGATGAGCGCGGCAAGCTTGACGGATGTTGCCTCGGCGATAGTGGGCGGCGCGCTTTCGGCTTCGACGGATGCTGCGGGTGCGCCGGGCGCGCCGGCGACGGCGAACGCGGCGGACACGGATGTTGCAGGCGGCGTATGCGAAGATGCCGCTGGTGGCTTGCGCGGCGCAGGTGCTTGTCGCCCCTTCTATCTGGGCGGACATTCCAAGGGTGGAAATATTGCGGAGTACGTGATGCTTTCCGCCTCCGATGAGGCGCGATCGCGCATTGCGGCGGCGTACAGTTTTGATGGCCCCGGCTTTATGGAGAGCGCGTTTGATGCGGTGGAGTTTAAGGCGGCGTCGTTGAAGCTTCACAAGCTGATGCCGCAAGATTCCATCATTGGGACGATTCTTTACTCCGAGGCGCCTTTCGAGGTCGTGCAAAGCTCTGAGCTGGGCTTTCGGCAGCACGATTTGTTCAGCTGGGAAGTTATTGATGATGCGTTCGTGCGTCGTGCGGGGCTTACCGCGGCTTCGCAGGTGTTCGACGCTGCCACGAATCGGTGGCTTCGCTCGTATTCTGAGCAGGAGAAGCGTGAGTTTGTGACGGCGTTGTTCGATTCCGCGGAGGCATCGGGGGCGCTGGACGTGAACATGCTGTTTGGCGGTGGTGTGCAATCGGTGCAGTATTTGCGCGCAGCGGCGGCACGTGCGGGGGAGCATGCGGATGTCCTGCGGCGCTTTGCTGCGGATTTGGCGGATGCGCTGGGTTCAAGCGCGGCGAACCATGCCGGCGATGCTTTGCGTGCGGCGCGCGAGCAGATGGCTGGGCAGATGGAGGGCGCATGGCAGGCGATTCGCGGTGCCTTCCCTGGTCAGGGTGATATCGATGCCAGCGGAGCTCTTGCGGGCGGTGGCGGGGAAGATGGTAGCTGTGCTGATGCAGCCGGAGTTGCAGGAGATGGTGCTGCTCCTGGCGCCGTTGTTGCCCCTGGCGATCAAGAATAAAATACACAATCCATTAGGTATTCTTTTTTTTGCTATAGTTGTCACTAACTATAGGAGAAAGGGTGCGTGCAATGGTTCATGATGAAAAGATTCTGATTCTTGGCGGTTTCTTAGGATCGGGAAAAACAACGGTTTTACTTCAGCTTGCAAATTGGATTACTTCCCGGTCAAGCAGGGAGACGCCAATTGCCATTCTTGAAAACGAAATCGGCGAAGTTGATGTTGATGGTTCCACGGTTGGATCTGGCGGCTATGCGGTGAAAAGCTTGTTTTCAGGTTGCGCATGTTGTTCGCTGCTAGGTCAGCTCCCCGAAGCCGTTGAGGGTATTTTCAAGGAATTCGATCCCGAGGTCTTGGTTTTGGAGGCAACAGGCGTTGCGGTGCCGTCATCCATGTCGCAGGCACTTGCTCCGCATGCGAAGGAAGTTCGCACGTGCGTTTTGGTCGATGCTTCTCGTTGGCAGCGCATTCGCGTTCCGCTTGAGCTCCTTTTGCGTGGGCAGTTGGAAAGCGCAGACGTAATACTGGTGAACAAATGCGACTTGGTGGACGAATCCGCTCTTGAAACGATTAAGAACGAAGCTCTTGAATACGCAGGTTCGGAAAAGCCCGTTGTGTTTATAAGCGCTCAACAGGGGATATCCGATACCAATATGGCAACGATGCTGGGAGAGGAAGCGTAATCATGGAAGATGTTGAGAAGCGCAATTCCGAGCATCCGGTTGATCACGGCGAGAGCTGCGGCTGCGGTCATCACCATCATCACGAGCACGAGCATGATCACATTCACGAGCACAACAACGGTTCATGCGATTGCGGTTGCGGTCATCAGCATCACCATCACGACGATGATGCGAAAACTGTGTCCGCAAATGTGGGCGGCGGCATTGCCCTGTGCAAGCTTACGACTCATGAAGGAGCGCTTGTTGTATCTTGCGCGCTTGAGCTGGAGGATTCCACGCTGAGCCCCGCATGTTTGGCGGCTGCATTGGCGGGCGTCGCATACGACGTGGAAAAGCTTGGCGGCATTGTTGGGCACGTGAAGTGTGCCGCCTCGAACGGAGAAGGGTCGCTGCATATCTCGGTGACGCAGGCGGGAATCGATCCCACCGTTAGGGTCAATAACCTTGAATTGCTCGACGAAAATTCCGAGATTAACATTGCCGTTATTTGCTTTGCTGTCGAGCATCAAGAACTTTTGGATATTCTGCTAACGCGATTGGAGCGTATTTTCTAATTCGCGTTTGATCTTGTCTTTGTGGGCCGATCGTTTGAGAATGGATTTTTGTTCTTAGATGTTGGCGCCTCAATGCCCCGATAGAAATCGGGGCATTTTTCTCATCCCACTCCCAAAAAAACAAGGAAGGCGCTCTTGCGAACGCCTTCCTTGTTGGTCTTAGTTACCCGCAGGAGCGCCAGGAGCCGCGGGGGCACCGGGGGCAGCCGGAGCGCCAGGAGCCGCGGGGGCACCGGGGGCAGCCGGAGCGCCAGGAGCCGCGGGGGCACCGGGAACGCCAGGGATGCCAGGGGCGCCAGGAGCGCCAGCCATGGCATCTTCGTCAATTTCTACAGTTGCTGGTCTGAAGCACATAGTAATTCCTTTCTTTGTTGCCTGTTGCCAGGCATAGTGCATAGTCGCTCTCTTTTACGACAGTTAGACAGGATACCCGCTTCTTGTTTTTTGTTCACTAGAAAATGCGACAGAAACCCATTGCAATTCATTGGTTGCTTTTACAGCTGTTTCGTGTCGGAATGGGTAAAAGTCATCGGGTTTCCTGTTGTCGTGTCGCCAAAATTCCCTCTGTCTGTTTGCACAGAAATGTGCTTTCAGAGTTTATGAATATTCCACTTACCATAATTGTGATTTCGGGAGATAATGACGCGGTGAGACGGAATGAACCGTTAAGCGTGAGCTCTCCTTTCGCTTAACGTAAAAGTTCTCCTCTCATCTTTTTCTCTAATTGGCCTCTGCGACTCTCTCCATCTTTCCAATTACAGAGGCCATTCTTTTCGTTTGCCCCGATGGCGCTTTTCGTTGATTTGTGTTGGCGTTGTCTTACGGCTTATGTGCCCGCCGCCTGTATTCGATTGTTTGCGATCCCTGTGCCTGCAGCTAGCACCGCTGCGTCCGTCATCATGGTTCACTCTCGCGCCTGCCACGCACCCTGGCTCGCGCATCGATCCTATTCTTTCGGACGTCCCAAAATCTTGCGGGCGCATTCAGGGTCGGTCGTTATTTTGAAGAAGATTGCCGTCTGAACGTAATTCCTGGTAGCAGGGCACTCCAGGTCAATATTAAACCGGCTTTGGATGCGATCAATGCGGTAAGCAACGCCGTTGCGATGAAGGTGGAAAACGTCGGCTACGCGTGATGCCTTGCTTCCCTTGGAAAGGTACGCCGCCAACAACTCGAAATCGTTCGTGCCTTTTTCGGCATCGCTTTCCAAGATGCGTTCGATTACGGTGTTCGATGCCGCAAAATACTTCACGTCGGTGCTGCATTCGGGATCGACCATAACGAACGTGAACACCTCCGCAAATGGGATAACCTTGCTCTCTTGGGGTTCTTCTTCCCAGATGGGGGCTGCTGTAAGGGGTGCGTAGTCGCGCGCGACCAAAAGCGAGCGATACGCAACGTTGATCGACCGATAATCCCCGAAAATCTCCGATTCGTAAATGCGCTCAAGGTATTCTCCCGCTCGGCTGTCAAGCAGGCTTTCAACGCTTTTCGGCAGCTGCGCACCGTCTTGCGCGTTCAGCAAAACCACAATCGCATCGTCGCAGGTAACGGGAAGAGCGTATGCTTCCTTGGTCGCGCGAATCTCGTCCAGAATAAACCCGACTTGCGCCGCCATGTCCTGATGAACCTCTATCATGACCATCATGAAGCAGCCTTGTGTGGGAATGTTTAGTAGTGTCATCTGCCGATATATATACGATGCCTCAAGTCCCTCCGTGGAAATCAAGTGCAGCAGGAACTTCTGATCAAGCTCTTCTTGGCCGGCAGACAGCCCCAGTTTTCTTTTGAGCAGCATGTTGCAAAGCCCCATGAACATTTCGAACAGATCGTGCTGCCCTTGCGTGAAGTGATCCGCGCTGGTGGCCATAACTACCAAGCCCATGTAGCGTTGCTGCAGGAAAAGTGGCGCGGTCATAAGCGAGCAGGGGATGCTTTCGGATGCGGGGTATTCTTTGATGCCCGTTTGGTATTTTATTTCTTCGCTTAGATAGTCGCCGTGACGTTGGGAAGCCAGTATCTCATCGGAATGGTAGCCCAGCTCAATGAGCGAACGATTGATATCGTCAATGGGCTTTATGCCGCGTGTGTAAGCCAGAAGTTGATAATTGCTGTCAACGATGCTGATGAAAAGCCCAATTCCCGTTTCTGCCAAATCGACGAGCGTTTGAAGGGGCTTGGGCGTGCTCAATGCCAAGGCGGATCGGTAAGCGTAATCGTCAATGGATAAAAAGCTTCCCTGAATGTCGGAAAGCAGCGTATCGATGTCCTGGCCGCTTTTCGTGGCGCGCACGATGCATACTTTCGAGCGGGTCTTCGTTGCCCAAAGTGCCAGTTCGCACTTGGCATCTTCGTTGCTGCGCAGAAAAAGCAGGAAAGGCGAAACTCCATCCCCTGAAGGCAGCGTGGTGCATTTCGTGTCGGCTACCAGCAGCGTGGAAGCCTGTTCGGCAACGGTGTTATTTGGACGCATGACCCTGCGAAGGCAAGGGAAGCTAGTCTCAAACGGCAAAACAATCTCGTAGCCCATAATGGCAAGGTGGTCGGTAAGAATACCGGTTGATACCTTCAATTCATGGCGATGTTCAGCGTTTGAAAGGCGCTTATCCATCAGAAACTCCTACGCATGTACGATTGTGTGAAAAATAGCTGCAAATACTGTAAAAAATTACACTATGCGCATTGTAAAACATGTGCGGCGCATGAAGCCGTCCGCGCGAACGCTTTTGCGCGTCTTCACGGTTTATGCATGATTTGCACAATCAGTGTGGCGTGGTGCGTGGAGCAAGGCGAAGGTGACGCGCGCGGGGGGCGCAGTGCGTGGGGAGCATATTGGGGCGCGCAAACGGCACGTGCATTGCGAAGCGGATGGCTGCGACGCGAAACGCGGGTGCGGAGCGGAGCTGAGGCGAAGCGCCGCGAATCGTGGTGGGCCGAGTGGAGCAAACCAATCCAGCGCGCTTATTTTTTGTCGCCTTCGCCGATAGGTGTGGGGGAGTGCTGTCTGTTCGTGCGTTCCGTGCAATACTATTTGCGCAGTTGTAAAAATGCGGACCGTAGCGGCACACTTGATTTGGTGAAGAGAGAAATAGAAGCGGGTAGGAGCCTGGATAGCAAAAGAACGCCCACAGGGTAAGGACGATTCCGAAAACAACGGAAAGCGAAGGAGAGCGAATCGTGCAGCAAACGAAAGACATGCAGATGGCTCGAACGGCAACTCAGCCATCATCGACGACCCAGACAGCATTGCCCCAGCAGGTAGATATAGCGAATGCCCAGGTAGCGGCGATGCGTCCCGATGCGTTGTTGCCCGCAGAAATTGAGCAGAAAGCGGAAACACTTGCTACCAGCAAGGCGACCATGGCGGCCTCTAAGCTCTTCCTTTTAGCCGTAATGGCTGGTGCGTTCATCGCCTGCGGTGCCACGCTGTTCACGCTGGTGCAAGGCGACACGCAGCTGCCGTTTGCGGTCAAGCGTGTGTTCGGCGCGTTTTGCTTCTCCTTGGGCCTTATGCTCGTAGTCTGCTGCGGCGCCGAGCTGTTCACGGGAAACTGCCTGATGGTGTGCGGTTTGAACAGCAACAAAATTGACGTGAAGGGCCTTTTGCGCAATTGGTGCATTGTGTGGCTGGGCAATTTTGCGGGTTCGCTTATCATCGCAGCACTGGTGTTCGGCTCGAACATGGCAAGCATGAACGGTGGAGAAGTGGGCGCGGCTATGGTGACCATTGCGGCGGGGAAGGTGAGCCTCGATGCGCTCACACTTTTCTGCAAGGGTATCATGTGCAACTTCCTGGTGTGCCTGGCGGTGTGGATGAGCTTCGGCGCGCGCACGATGGCAGACAAGCTGCTGTGCGTGATCATGCCGATTACGGCGTTTGTCGCATGCGGCTTCGAGCACAGCGTTGCCAACATGTTCTTCCTGTTCGAGGGCTTGTTTGCCCAGATGGCCGGCTTCGGCGTGGGCGGAATCGCACTGAGCGGCATCTTCTACAACATCGGCGTGGTAACGTTGGCGAATATCGTGGGTGGCGCGCTGATGGTGGGGGCCAGCTACTGGTTTGCGTACGCGAAGCGCGAGAAGAAGTAACGCGCGGGGCAGGTGTGCGGCGGGCGTAGCAGCGCGGGCGCAACGGAGCAAAATCCCTGCGGCGGAAATGTTAAATAGCGAAAAACAAAATGCGATGTCGCTCGGTTGAGGCGGCGCAACACCATACAATAGGCACGGCAAAAATGAGAGAAGAGAGGATGGGTGTATGACAAAACTCCAGGTCATGCCCATGAAAAATATTGACACGCAGCTTGGCGCCACCATGGAGCGCTTCAGCAGGCGCGTAGCGGCGCTCCCCGTGGGAAGCTGCCCTGTGGCGGCGCAGGTGGCGCTTTTGGAAACAGCCTGTCAGCAGACGTGCGGAAAATGCGTTCCGTGTCGCGATGGTTTGCCGCACCTTGCGCGGCTTCTGCGTGAAATCGAAAGCTGCACGGCCCGTGAGCAAGCGTATGATCAGGCGCAACAGCTTGCAACTATGATTCGCGACACGGCTGATTGCGCGATTGGCTACGAAGCGGCGCAAGACGTTCTTGATAGTATGGAAACGTTTGCGGCCGAATACGAAAGCCACGTGGCGGCGCACGCATGCGTGCTGCCCGAGGGCCAAGCGGCGCAAGTTGTGCCGTGCGAAGCGTTTTGCCCCGCTCACGTGGATATTCCTGGGTATATTTCGCTTGTGGGCCAAGGCGATTGCGCAAGTGCCATCAAGCTCATCCGCAAGGACAATCCGTTTCCCACGGCGTGCGCGTTCGTGTGCGAGCATCCCTGCGAGTTGCGTTGCCGCCGCATGCTGATCGATGCGCCCCTTAATATTCGCGGCATCAAGAAGTTTGCCGTTGATCAAGTGGCGGCCGATACGGTGGAAGTTCCCGCGCGCAGCGTTGATACGGGGCGCACTATTGCCGTGGTGGGTGCAGGTCCCAGCGGTCTGACCTGCGCGTATTATCTGGCGCTCATGGGTCATCGCGTTACGGTGTTCGAAGAAAAAACGCAATTGGGCGGCATGATGCGCTACGGCATTCCCGCGTATCGTTTCCCGCGTGAGCGCTTGGATGAGGACATCCGCGCCATTCTGAGCGTGGGGAATATCGAAGTGAAGACGGGCGTGAACATTGGCACTACGCAGATGGAGCGATTGTGCACAACGTTCGATGCCGTCTACGTGGCTATTGGTGCTCATGCCGGCAGCTGCATTCATCTGCCGGGCGAAGATGCGCACGGCGTATGTTACGCCGTTGATTTCCTGCGCGCGATGGGCGATGGCGAGCATCCCGATTTGGCAGGCAAGAAAGTAGCGGTCATCGGTGGCGGCAACGTGGCAATGGACTGCTCCCGTACCGCCGTGCGCCTGGGTGCGGCGGAAGTGAATTGCATCTATCGTCGCCGCTTGGAAGACATGACGGCTCTTCCCGCCGAGGTCGAGTCTGCCTTGCAAGAAGGCGTGGAAATGCTCACGCTGCAAAATCCGGTGGAAATCGAAGTGGACGCGCAGGGGCATTGCGCTGCCGTTATCGTGCAGCCCCAAATGATCGGTGCGGTGCGCGGCGGGCGTCCTGCTCCGCAAGATGCGCATAAGCCCCAAAACCGCATTGAAGCCGACATTGTTCTTATTGCTGCAGGTCAGCAAATTGTTTCCGAGCCGTTTGAGGAATTTGGTATGCAGGCGAATCGTGGTCGTTTCGCCGCAACGCCGTATCTGGAAGCGCAAGGCTTTGACAACATTTTTGTGGGCGGCGATTGCCAGACCGGCCCCGCAACCGTGGTGCGCGCCATTGGTGCGGGCAAGGTGGCGGCACGTAACATCGATGAGTTCTTGGGCTATCACCATAAGTTGACTTGCGATGTTTCTGCGCCACCCGCACACCCCAACGATCGAACGCCTTATGGTCGCGTCAACATCGCGGAGCGTCCCGCGCGCGAGCGCCGCGCTGATTTCGCCTGCGTTGAAACCGAAATGAGCGAAGAAGAAGCTCGCCAAGAATGCAACCGCTGCCTTCGCTGCGACCATTATGGCTGCGGCTCCCTGGAAGGAGGGCGCGTCCAATATGTCTAGCAATTCCCCGAAAAACGAGTCGATCCTTGCGTTCGAAAACGAACGTGCCACATTGTCCGACAATCTGCTTGCCGTTACCATTGATGGTGTATCGGTGCAGGTCAAAGAAGGTGTAACAATTCTTGCTGCTGCCGCTCGGGCGGGTGTGAAAATCCCTACGCTGTGCTTTTTGAAAGACGTGAGCAACATTGGCAGCTGCCGCATGTGCGTGTGCGAAGTGGCGGGGCAGCAAGCGCTTGTTCCCGCATGCAATACGCCTGTTGTCAACGGCATGGAGGTCATCACCGATTCGCCGCGCGTGCGCGCCGCCCGCAAAATGGCGCTTGAGCTCATTATGGCGAACCATCGCACGCAATGCTTGACCTGCGTCAAGAACGGCGCATGCGAACTGCAAAGCCTTTGTCGCGCTTTCGGCATTGAAGAAGATCTGATCGCGAAAGCCGCGCTGCCGCAAAAACCTGTCTTTGACAGCAACCCTTTCTTGCGTTTTGACCCCAATTTGTGCATTGCCTGCCAGCGCTGCGTGGCCGCTTGCAACAGCATTGCGCGCAATCACACGCTGATGGCGGGCAGGAAAGGCGCGCGTACCACCATTCGGGCACCGTTCGGTTCCGACTGGAAAGCAACGGCGTGCGAGAGCTGCGGCACGTGCGCGGGTGCGTGCCCCACGGGCGCGCTCACGGAGAAGCGCCGTGCGGCTTATCGTGAGTGGGAAGTGACAAAAACGCTCACGACCTGCCCGCATTGCGCCACGGGATGCCAGTACTACCTGGTGGTGAAAGACGGCAAGATCGTGGATACGGAAGCGGCAAACGGCGCTTCGAACCGCGGTCGCTTGTGTGTAAAAGGGCGCTCGGGCTCCTTCGACTTCGTGCAAAGTCCCGATCGTTTGACCACGCCGCTTATCAAGAACCGTACTACCGGCGAATTCGAACCCGCCACTTGGGATGAAGCGCTTGACTTGGTGGCAACGCGATTCTCCCAGCTCAAAGCGCAGTACGGTCCCGATAGCCTGGCTGCCTTCGCTTGCAGTCGCTCCACGAACGAGGACGTTTACCTGCTGCAGAAAATGGCGCGTGTGGCATTCGGCACGAATAACGTAGACAACTGCGCACGCGTGTGCCACGGTCCCTCGGTTGCCGGCTTGGCGCAAACGTTGGGCTCGGGTGCCATGACGAACCCCATTTACGACATCACGCACGACGTTGATTGCATCATGCTGGTAGGTTCGAATCCCGAAGAGGCGCATCCCGTGGTGGGCATGCAGGTGCGCGAAGCGGTGGAGCGCGGAACGCGCCTGATTGTGGTGGATCCGCGCGATATTGGGTTGGCGGCGAAGGCCGACATCCATTTGAAGCTCAATCCGGGCACGAACGTGGCGTTTTCTGCCGGCATGTGCCACATCATGATTCGTGATGGCTTGGTGGACCGCCCCTTCGTGGATGCGCGAACTGAAAATTACGACGAAATTGCGGAAATGGTGCAGCCCTATACGCCCGAGCGCGTTGCTGCTATCTGCGGTATTGATGCGCGCGACCTGGTGGCGGCTGCGCATATGTATGCCACGGCGAACAAAGCCCCTATCATCTATTGTTTGGGCGTGACCGAGCACTCCAGCGGCACGGAAGGCGTTATGTCCATGTCGAACATGGCGCTGCTCTGCGGCAAGCTGGGGCGTTCCGGCTGCGGCGTGAACCCGCTGCGCGGTCAGAACAACGTGCAGGGCGCGTGCGACATGGGTGCCACGCCGGGCGATTTTCCCGGCTACCAGAAAATATCAAACCCCCAGGTCATGGAAAAATTCGAGAAGGCGTGGGGCGTGGAGCTGCCCAAAAAGCAGGGCATGTGGGCAACCGAGGTGTTCCATGCGGCGGTAGAAGGCAAGATTCGCGGCCTGTTCATCTTCGGCGAAGATCAAGTGCGCACCGACCCGAACCTGAACCATGTGATCGAAGGTATCAAGGCGCTTGATTTCTTCGTGGTGGACGATTTGTTCATGACCGAAACGGCAAAGTACGCCGATGTGGTTTTGCCGGGCATTTCCTATGCCGAGAAATGGGGTACGTTCAGCAACACTGAGCGTCGCGTGCAGCTCATCCGTCCTGCCGTCGCATCGCCCGGCGATGCGCGTCCCGACACGTGGATCTTCACGGAAATCATGCGCCGCATGGGCTACGACCAGCCGTATTTGACGCCCGCGCAGATTATGGACGAGATTGCCAGCTTAACGCCAAGCTTTCACGGCATAAGCCACGAACGCCTTGATTCTGCCGAAGTGGCAGGACAGGGGCTGCAGTGGCCGTGCTTGGACAAGAATCATCCGGGTACGCCTATCATGCATGTGGGCGCGTTCACCCGCGGCAAGGCTCGTTTTTCTACGGCGCAGTATCACGATGCGTACGAAATGCCCGATGCAACGTATCCGCTCATGCTGACCACGGGACGCATTCTGTACCAATACAACGCTCAAGCTATGACAAGTCGCACGGAAGGTTTGAATGTTATCGCAGGTCGTTCATTTATCGAGATGAATACGGCCGATGCCGCTGCACGCGGCATTGCAAATGGCGACAAAGTGCGGGTGTTCAACCGCCGCAGCTCCATTGAGTCTACGGCGCGCGTTTCCGACAAAACGAAGCCGGGTCAAACGTGGATGCCCTTCCACTTCCAAGACGGCAACGCGAACTGGCTTACCAGCCCCGCGCTTGACAACATTTGCGCCACGCCCGAGTACAAAGTATGCGCCATCCAGGTGGAGCGCGCGTAGCGAAGCGCCTGATTTGGACGTTGTTGGAACCAGGGAGAAGCGCACGTCGCAAGGGTTGAGCCGACGTGCGTGTGTTTTATGACGATGACGCATGCCGCCTCAAGGGCATTCGCCGAAGGACTCAGCTTGGATAATGCTTCATCGAGCTTGTAATTCGCTCAACTTATCCAAAGCTTCGCACGTCGGCTCAACCCTTGAGGCGGCACGCTGCCCTGAACGCTGATAAGCAGCTATCGCAAGTTGCAACTTGAAGCTACGTGCGTTTCGCGAAAGGAACGAGTATGAACATCGAAGAACTCACGTTTGACCAGCATGGACTTATTCCCTGTATCGTGCAAGACGCGCAGGATAACGCCGTGCTCATGATGGCGTGGATGAATGCCGAGTCCATTCGTCGCACGCTGGATACGAAGACCACCTGGTTTTGGTCGCGCAGCCGTCAGGAATATTGGAATAAAGGCGCTACGTCGGGTAACTTCCAGCATCTGGTCGAGCTGCGCTACGACTGTGACGCCGACTGCCTTCTTGCGCTCGTGCACCCCGATGGTCCTGCGTGCCATACTGGTGCGCGCAGCTGCTTTTATCGAACGCTTCTTAGTCATTAACGCCTCTGCGTGTCCATAAAATAATCTTATTTTTAACAAGATTGTAATAATGAAAACACACTATACGCACAGCGGCGGAAAGTAACGATTTTTTCGCCGCCTTTTTTCGCCCTCAATTCGCAAGATTGTGCAATTTCTGTCAAGATTGGAGAAAAGTCCTGATGGAAACCGTGAGTAGTACGAAATCACATTTAATAACACGATTTTGACCTTAAGCCATAATTGCAGGTAAAAATCAGAAACTTGACCAATTCAAAACCCCCCGATAATCTGACCTAAATACTTTCCGTGGGGGAAAGTAGGCAAAATTCTTAATCGGGTTTGCTGTGAGAAAAAGAGAGTTGAGGTGGTCCTTTGTCTTGGGACATTCTTATTCCGAACGAGGAGATGGAAGCTGCGACAACCCGTCTTCTTGAGTCTGCGGAGCTTGTTGGCGCGGACACCTACCAGGCTCGTACTGCCGCTCAGGGTACCCACTGCAAGATTGGCGAGCAAGGCTTGTGCTGCCGCATCTGCTCTATGGGCCCCTGCCGCATTACCGCTAAATCGCCGCGAGGCATTTGCGGTTGCGATGCCGATGGCGTGGTTGGCCGTAACTATCTGCGCTTTACCGCGGGCGGTTCTGCAACGCACTCTGATCACGGTCGTTCCATTGCTATGACGCTGTACCGCAGCTCTGCTGGCGGTGACTATACCGTCAAGGACGAAGAGAAGCTGAAGCGTATCGCTGAAGAGTGGGACATCGAGGTTGAGGGTCGCGACATCTACGACATCGCTCACGAAGTCGCTCTGACCGGTCTTGAGGAATTCGGCAAGCCCTTTGGCCGCCTTCGCTTCCTGAAGCGCGCCCCCGAGGCTCGTCAGAAGATCTGGCGCGAGAACAAGCTGTCTCCCCGCGCTATCGACCGCGAAGTTTCTCAGTCCCTGCACATGACGCACATGGGCTGCTCTTCCATGCCCGAAGCACTGGTTCATCAGTCCCTGCGTGCTGGCCTGGCCGACGGCTGGGGCGGTTCCATGATTGGCACCGAGTTCTCCGACATCTTGTTCGGCACTCCCAAGCCTTTGGACACCACCGCTAACCTGGGTGTTATGGACAAAGACATGGTCAACATTGTTGTTCACGGCCACGATCCTTCGCTGTCCGAAATGGTTGTGTACTACGCAAACGACCCCGAGATGATCGCTCATGCCAAGGAAGTTGGTGCAAAGGGCATCAACGTTTGCGGCGTATGCTGCACCTCCAATGAAGTGGCCATGCGTCACGGCATTCCTATGGCTGGTAACTTCCTGCAGCAGGAAAACGTGGTTCTCACGGGCGCTTGCGAAGCTATCGTTGTTGACGTTCAGTGCATTTTCCCTGCTCTGGGCCCCCTGTCCAAGTGCTTCCACACGAAGTTCATCACCACCAGCAACGCCGCTCGCATGCCTGAGTCCGACTTCATTGAGTTCAAGGACACCACGGCAGCTGAATCCGCAAAGAAGATCGTGCGCCTGGCTGTTGACAACTTCAAGAACCGCAAGCCGGAACTGGTTCATATTCCCGACTTGGTCTCCAAGGCTACGGTTGGCTACTCCGTTGAGGCAATCTACGATACGCTGGATACTGTTGCGAACTCCCACATCGATGAGTTCCAGACCATGATCCCGCTGATTGACTGCATCCGCTCTGGTGTTATCCGCGGTGCGGTTGCCATGGTTGGCTGCAACAATCCCAAGGTACGTCCCGACTATGCTCACATTGAACTCATGAAGAAGCTGCTCGCAAACGACATTTTGGTCATTGTTTCTGGCTGCTCCGCTCAGGCTGCTGCTAAGGCGGGCCTTATGGACAAGGAAGCGGGCAAGTACTGCGGCGAAGGCCTGAAGCGCGTATGCCGCTTGGCTAACATTCCGCCGGTTCTGCACATGGGCTCCTGCGTTGATATTTCCCGTATGATGGTTCTTGCATCCGACATTGCAAACGACTGGAAGATTGAGATTTCCGACATTCCTCTGGTTGGCTGCGCTCCTGAATGGATGTCCGAGAAGGCTGTTTCCATTGGCAACTACGTTGTTGCAACGGGTATCGATACCTATCTGGGCATTGATCCTTACACCGACGGTTCCAAGGGCATTGTTGGTCTGCTGCAGGGCGACATTGACAAATGGGTTGGCGCTAAGTTCACCGTTGAGAAGGATATCGATAAGCTGGGCGATTTGATGATCGAGCGCATTGAAGAGAAGCGTGCTCACCTGAACATCTAAGAGCCAACGTATCGAAGGGCGCGAAGCGCGAAGGCGCGTGCGAGCACGAGCGCGAGACGCAAAGTGCGCGACAAAAAGTAAGTAAAGCACGAAGGAAGCATTGAAGGAAGCGACTATGAAGGTAGCGATCACAGGTAAAGGCGGCGTGGGCAAGACCACGTTATCGTCAACCCTTGCGCGTATGTATGCGCAGGAGGGGCGTCCCGTTCTTGCTGTTGACGTTGATCCCGATGCCAACCTTGGTTTGGCGCTGGGCTTTTCCATGGAGGAAGTAAACAGCATTACGCCTATCTCCAAAATGCGCAAGCTGGTGGAAGAGCGCACGGGTGCAAACGACGCTAACAAGTTCTTCAAGTTAAACCCCCAGGTCAGCGATATTCCCGATACGTATGCTCACGAGCGCAATGGCGTGAAGCTGCTGGTCATGGGAACTGTTGAAACGGGCGGTGCGGGGTGTGTTTGCCCCGAGCATGTCATGATCAAGTCCATTCTTTCAAGCTTGACGTATCGTAAAGACGACGTGGTGATTATGGACATGGAAGCTGGTCTGGAGCATTTAGCTCGCGGCACAGCTGCCAACATGGATCAGTTCATCGTTGTTGTTGAGCCGGGTGCCCGCAGCATCCAGACGTACGAGAAAGTCAAGCAGCTTGCGGCAGATATCGGCGTTACGAAGGTCAACGTTGTTGCCAACAAAGTTCGTAGCGACGAAGACAGAGAGTATCTGCGCGCGCATATTCCCGAAGATGCACTGCTGGGATTCCTTCCGTATTCGAGTGATGTCATTGATGCTGATCGCAACGGTGAGTCACCCTTCGATTACAGCCCTGAACTCGTAGAAGAGGTTAGGCGCATTAAGCAACGTATGGAAAACGCATAGATTGCATAGATTGATAGCAAAGGAAATCATATGAAATTTTTTGACAGGATTTTCCATGGCTCCAACGATATCTTCTCTGTTGCCACCAAGGCAGTAGATGCAGCTATCGCTGAGTATGGTGAAGACGCCCCTATGCAGATGCCTGACACCGCATACAACATGTCGTGCCAGCTGGCTTACTCGGGGCAGAAAGTTCTCAAGCTGAAGGACCTTAAGACCGCTCTGGCAAACATCAACACCATGAGCACGCGCAATCAGCGCACCGAGTCCATCTTCAAGTCCGGCATCGGTACCGCTATGGCCGGCGAAATCATCGAAGCTGTGAAGTACGTGAACAATCCCACGCCGTACGAGGGTACGAAGTATCACGGTCACTTCTCCGACGCTGAAGTACGTGAGCTGGGCGTGCCGTTGGTTACCAACGACATTCCGGGCTTCGTTGTTATCATCGATCCTGCTCCCTCTGACAAGGAAGCATGCGACTTGATTCGCGGTTATCAGGAGCGCGGTATCTTCGTGTTCTTGGTGGGCGACATCATTGACCAGGCCGAGCGCATGGGCATCGAGCTGGGCTTCCATGTTCGCGTCGTAGGCGTTGGCCCCGACATCTGGGCGGTAAGCCACGTTGTGTCCTTCTGCGTGCGCGCCGCTATGATCTTCGGTGCTATCGAAGGTGGCGACTGGGACGGCTTCATGGAGTACACGTACGTGCGTCTGCACGCTTTCGTGAACGCATTTGCCCCGGTGAACGACCGCACGTTGGCATTCGGCGCAGGCGCTGTGGCCATGGGCTTCCCGGTTATCACGAACGACATGAACTACATTCGCCCCATCCCGAAGACCATCTTGCTGCAGCCTAACACGAAGGCATTCATCGAGACGTCTTTGGAAGCACGCGACATCCATATCAAGATCACGAAGATCGATATCCCCGTTGCATACTCCACCGCATTCGAGGGCGAGATTATTCGCCGTCCCGACATGCAGGTCGAAATCGACGGTTCCCGCCTGGACTGCTTCGAGCTTGTTGAGATCAAGGACGTCAAGGAAATCGAAGACCACTCCATTATCGTTGAAGGCCCCGATTTCAACGACGTTCCCGTGGGAACCAAGATGAATGCCGCGTTTATTGTGGAAGTGGGCGGCAAGAACGTTTCCCCCGACTTCGCTTCCGTATTCGAGCGCAAGATCCACGCGTACTTGAACTGCGCAAGCGGCGTTATGCACACTGGTCAGCGCGACATGATCCGCATCCGCGTGAGCAAGGACGACTACGATGCCGGCTTCCGTTTGAAGCACTTGGGCGAGATTCTGTACGCCAAGATCAAGGGCGACCACGATGCCATTATCGAAAAAGCGCAGGTGCGCATTTACACCGAGCCCGAGAAGTGCAAAGAGCTGCGCGCTTACGCGAATACCGTGTTCGATGCACGTGACGAGCGTCTGGGCAGCCTGACCGACGAAACGGTGGAGAACTTCTACACCTGCATTCTGTGCCAGTCCTTCAGCCCCAGCCACGTATGCATCGTCACGCCCGAGCGCTTGGGTCTGTGCGGCGCGGTGTCCTGGCTTGACGCGAAGGCATCCAACGAGCTGGATCCCAACGGTCCGTGCCAGATTGTTCCTCATGAGAAGTGCATTGACGAGCGTATTGGCGCCTACGAAGACGTTAACGACGCTGTTCGCAAGTACTCCAACGGCGCACTTGAGCAGGTTTCGCTGTACTCTATCCTGGAAGACCCCATGACTTCCTGCGGTTGCTTCGAGTGCATTTGCGGTATTGAGCCTATGACCAGCGGTTTCGTTATCACCACGCGTGATCACGTGGGTATGACTCCCTTGGGCATGACGTTCTCCGAAATGGCTTCCATGACCGGCGGCGGCGTGCAGACCCCGGGCTACATGGGCCATGGCAAGCACTTCATTGCCTCCAAGAAGTTCCTGAAGGCCGAAGGCGGCATTGCTCGCGTTGTGTGGATGCCTGCTTCTTTGAAGGAGCAGTTGGCCGACAAGATCAACGCCACGGCTAAAGAGCTCTACGGCATTGACAACTACATTGACATGATTCCCGACGAGAACGACATGCAGGACCCGGGCGACCCCGCTGAGCTGTACGAAGTTCTGACCGCAAAGAATCATCCCGTTTTGGGTATGGAGCCGCTTCTGTAGGCTTTTGCGGATTCCGCGTGCCATGCAAGACGAACGCATCAAGGGCATGGCACGCAATCCTTGAGTTTCTTTTGCACCACAAATCCGATTTTGAAGCCGTCTCGCGTTTTTTACGCGGGGCGGCTTTTTTGATGATAAAACCCCTCTTTGAGAAAATTTCTCCTGTATTCAGCATGTTTTGCGTTACTATAAGCAAATATTCATAGTTCGCCCGCTTCGGGCTCTTCTTCCATCGAAATTCCCTGCAAGAATAAAGCTGAAGTGTGTTCTGGCGAACAAAAATCTGTAGCAAGTTTTTCAAGGAGGAACCGTGAAGTTTTTTCTGGACACTGCCGATTTAGCCGAAATTGAAGAGGCAGCAAGCTGGGGTGCGCTGGCAGGCGTGACCACGAATCCGTCGCTGTACGCAAAAATTGGCGGTAAGCTGAGCGACTTCAACAATCACATGAAGCGCATCTGCGAAATCGTTGGCCCGGATTGCCCCGTTTCTGCCGAGAGCGTTGCCATGACGCGCGACGAAATTGTGCGCGATGGCCTGCAGCTGGCAGAGATTGCTCCCAACATCGTGGTGAAGATTCCGACCATGGTCGAAGGCCTGGCCGCCACGCGTGCGTTGGCTGATCAGGGTGTTCGCGTGAACATGACTCTGTGCTTCAGCGTTCCTCAGGCATTGCTGGCTGCTCGCGCTGGCGCTCGCTACATCAGCCCGTTCATCGGTCGTTTCGACGACATTTCTCAAGATGGTCTGGCTGAAGTTGAGAACATTGTGACTGCCATCAACAACTACGATTTCACTGGCAACACGGTTAATGGCGAGCAGATTGAAATCATTGCCGCCTCGGTGCGCAGCGCCAACCACGTGACGCAATGTGCCCTGATGGGTGCGGATATTGCGACCGTTCCGTTCGGTGTTCTGCAGAAGATGGTGAAGCATCCTTTGACTGATCGCGGCCTGGAGTCGTTCATGAAGGACTGGGAGAAAGTGCAGAACGCATAAATGAGTGACGAACTCGAAACTGCCGTACCCGAATCTATTCCTGCGGATGCAGCGTCTGCTGCATCCGCGCCTGAGTCCGCGCCGGTAAAACCTAAGCGCACCACAACGCGTAAGAAGGCGACCTCCGCTGCCGCAGCTGTCGAGGCAAGTGACGGCGCCTCTTCAGGTGATGCTGCTGCGACGAAGGTCGCTGCTGCTGGTGCGGAAGGTGATGCTCCCGCTGCTAAGAAGCCGGCAACGCGCAAGCGCACGACTGCTGCAAAGAAAACCCCTGATAAGACGGCTGCTATTGCAGGTTCTGAATCTGCGGTGAAAGCATCTGCAACGGAAACGCCTGCACCTGCTGCGCCTGCGGAATCGGTGGGAGAGGCCGCATCCACAGCCCCCAAGAAATCGGCGGCTCGCAAGGCGACCGCCACGCGCACGCGTCGCAAGCCGGCCGAAACGGATGTGCCCACAGCAACGAAAGCCGCACCTGAGGCGGCAAGCGACGCCGCCGCAAGCGCATCTGCTACCGTTGGAGCCAACGCTGCATCTGCTGCAGCGCCCGAGAAGGCCGCAAACACGTCCGAGACCCCTGACCGTACGCCGCGCACCCGCACACGCACGAAAGCGGCTTCTGCGGCTTCTGGCGCTCGCTCTGGCGCGCGAAAGCCGGCTGCGTCCCGCGCGAAAGCCGCTGCGTCTTCTTCCGATGCGGCGCCACTTGCTCCTATCGAGTTCAGCTCCGACGCCGATGTGATTGCCACGGAAACATTGGCGGATCCTTCTCTTCCCGCAGGTCAATCCTCTAAGGGTAATGGTTCACCTGCGGCAGAAGTTCTTTCCGTTGAGGTACTGGTGACGGATGCCCCTCAAAGCGCTGCTTCCGGGGTTCTGATTGAAGCGTCCGCAGAGGCCTCGACTGCAGAAGGTTCCCCTGAACCGGCAACTCCGAACCGCGTGCGTCGCGAGCGCAACAACGAGCGCAACGGCAACAACAACAAAAAACGCTCGAAGCAGAATCAAAATCAGAACCAAAACCAAGGTTCCTCCGATAAGGGCAACGGCCAAAATCAGCAAGGTCAGAACAATCAGAGCCAGAACAAGGCCAATAACAAGGGATCGTTTGATCGCGACCATCGCCGCCAGCGTCGTCAGCATGGCAGCCGCGAAGTTTTGCCCAGCATTTCGCGCGATGAACTTGCCGAGATGAAAGTGGGTGACTTGCGTGAAAAGGCTGCTGAGTACAGCATTGATGCATCGGGTTATCGCAAGGCCGAGCTGGTCGATGTCGTGTTCGAGGCGCTCTGCAAGGCCGAGGGCATTATTGAGGTCACCGGTATTCTGGACATCATGAACGATGGCTATGGCTTCTTGCGCGCCAAGGGCTATCTGCCCAGCGAAGGCGATGCGTACGTGAGCCTTTCCATCATCCGCCGCAACGGCCTGCGTAAAGGCGATTACGTGGTGGGCTTGACGCGCCCCGCGCAGGGCAACGAGAAGTATGCCGCCATCCAGAAAGTCATTAGCGTGAACGATACTCCCGCCGATGAGCTGGGCGGACGCGTTCGTTTTGCCGATTTGACGCCGATTTACCCCGATGAGCGCTTGATTATGGAGCACGGTAAGAGCACCACCACGGCGCGCGTCATTGACTTGGTATCGCCCATTGGCAAGGGCCAGCGTGGTTTGATCGTGTCTCCGCCGAAAGCAGGCAAGACCACGGTTCTCAAAGATATTGCCGCTGCGATTTCTGCGAATAACCCCGAAGTTCACTTGATGTGCCTTCTGGTTGACGAACGCCCCGAAGAAGTGACCGATATGGAGCGCTCTATCAAGGGCGAAGTGATTTCCTCCACGTTCGATAAGCCGTGCGAAAACCATATTGCCGTGGCAGAGCTTGTTATCGAGCGCGCAAAACGCCTGGTAGAACAAGGGCGCGATGTGGTGATCCTGCTGGACTCCATCACGCGTTTGGCGCGCGCTTACAACATGGGCACGCCCGCTTCGGGCCGCATCTTGTCCGGCGGTGTCGATTCAAGCGCTCTGTATCCGCCGAAACGTTTCTTGGGCGCCGCCCGCAACATTGAAAACGGCGGTAGCTTGACTATTTTGGGCACGGCATTGGTTGATACCGGTTCCAAGATGGACGAAGTTATCTTCGAGGAGTTCAAGGGTACGGGCAACATGGAGCTCAGGCTTGACCGCACGTTGGCCGACAAGCGTATCTTCCCTGCGATTGACCCCATCACATCGGGTACGCGTAAGGAAGAGCTGTTGCTTGACCCGCAAGAGGCGCCACTTATCTGGGCAGTGCGCCGTGTTCTTGCAAACTTGAACAATACGGAGCGTGCGATGGATACTTTGGTAAAATCCATCAAGCAAACTGAAACAAACCAAGAATTCCTTATTCGCTTCGCACGGAAGGCGCAAAATTCCTCGAAGCAGGACAGCTTGGATTTGTAAGTTGAACGGGGCGGGTCAGCGCGCTTGTTCGCATGTTGTCCCGTTGATTTGAATGACCAGGTAAGAACTGGATACCGGGTAAAAGGATAGAATATGGCACTGTTTACCAGCGAAAACTCAAAGCCGTGGCCCGCCCGTGCAGTGGTGACCGCAGGAATGCCGTATGGCAACAAGGCGCTGCATTTCGGCCATGTCGGTGGCGTTTTTGTGCCTGCCGACTGTTTCGCGCGCTTCCTGAAGGACCGTATTGGCGCGGAAAACGTGCGTTTCGTGTCTGGCACCGACTGCTTTGGGTCTCCCATTATGGAGGGATACCGCAAGCTTGTTGAGGCGGGGGAGTTCCAAGGAACCCTGTCCGATTACGTGCGTCGCAACCACGATGCCCAGAAGGCAACGCTTGATGCATACGAGGTTGAGCTGTCCATTTACCAGGGTTCAAGCTTGGATCATGCGGGCGAAGTGCATCAGCGCGTGAGCAACGAGTTTTTAACGCAGCTCTACAAGAACGGCTGGCTGAAGAAGACCTCTACGTTGCAGTTCTACGATGCGCAGGCGGAAACGTTTTTGAATGGTCGCCAAGTTGTTGGCTTTTGCCCTGTTCAGGGGTGTAAATCCGAGAAGGGCTATGCGGATGAGTGCGACTTGGGGCATCAGTATGAGCCGCAAGATTTGCTCAAGCCGGTGTCCACGCTTTCGGGCACCACGCCTGAAATGCGTCCCGTGGAAAACTGGTACTTCGATCTGCCGGCGTTCACGCAGTATCTGCGCGATTACACCGACCAGCTTGAAGCCGACCCAGATATACGTGCCATTGTTCCGCAGACGATTCGCGAGTTTTTAGGCGCACCGGTGACGTACATCAAAAACGAGCTGTATGATCAGTATCTGGCAATTGCCGATCAGCTGCCGCAGCATGAATACCGTGCCGCGGAAAAGGGCAAGCAAAGCTTTGAACTGGAGTTTTCCTCGATTGACGATCGCGATGCCGCTCGTGGCGTGTTGAGTGCTGCCGGCATTCGATTCCGCATGGGCAAGGCGTTAGTGCCGTTCCGCATGACGGGCAACATTGAGTGGGGCGTGAAAGCGCCCGTGTTCGACGGGGTAGAGGGTCTTACCGTATGGTGCTGGCCCGAAAGCCTGTGGGCTCCTATTTCGTTCACGCAGGCGTGCAACGATGAGCTGGGGCTTCCGCATGAAAGCTGGCGCGATTTCTGGTGTGCCGATGATGCGCAGGTCTATCAGTTTATCGGTCAGGATAATTTGTATTTCTACGGCGTGGCGCAACCGGCACTGTTCCAGGCATTGCAGCCGGGTAATTTCGAAGGCGAAGGCGCGCCGGTCCGTCAGACGCGCTTAGTTGCGAATCATCACGTGCTGTTTGGCAAGACGAAGGCATCTTCGTCGGGCGCGGTGAAGCCGCCTTCGGCCGATGAGCTGCTGAATTACTACACGCCCGAGCAGTTGCGTGCGCACTGGCTTGCACTCGGTCTTGATCAGAAATCGGTCGGTTTTTCGCCAAAGCCTTTCGATCCCGATCCGCAAAAGCGCGAAGATACGCGCTATGCCGACCCTGCGTTGAAGGAAGGCGCGCTGCTTACGAACGTGTTCAACCGCCTGGCGCGTAGCTGCTTCTACGAGGCGCAGAAGAACTTCGATGGCGTTATCCCTGTTGGAGCTGTTACGCCCAGCGTGGTGGCTGCAGCGCACGATGCGCTTTTGAACTACGATCAGGTCATGCACAAGGTAGAGCTGCATTCCATTGTTTCGCTCTCCGATGCGTTTATCCGCTATGCGCAAAAGTATTGGGCCGATGGCATTCGCGATGCCGAGCAGGCGGGCGATACCGAAAAGCGCCGCCAGGTGCTGCTCGATAGCGCGTATCTGCTGTGGGTTTGCTCAGTGATGATGCATCCCGTGGTGCCGGGTGGCTGCCAAAAGATTTGCGACCGCCTTGGTTTTGATGCGCATCATTTCTTTAGCTGGAATGCGGATTTCGAGAGCCTGGCGGAACTATGTACCGAAGAAGAGCGTGCGGCAGGCGGGCATGCAGTGGAGGATTTGCCGCCGCGCTACGACTTTTTCGCGAAGCATCCGAGCCAGTTCAAGTAGTATTCCTACTTGGATATGCGCTTGCTATCAGGCATTTTGCGTTTCGCAATTACAAACACGATAGAAAACGTTCCGTTTCTGCCGAATCGGGACGTTTTTCTTATGCATGCAAGGTGTTGCGAGCGAAGCTGATATAATTACCCGAATACGGTCAGAATGGGAATTCGATGCAAAAAAGAGAGCATTAGCGATCTAGTCATGAGTGCAAAACATGTGAAAAAAGAAGAGGTCTCTTCCGAAAAGCCAAAACATGCTGCTAAAGCGGCTCCTGCTGCACCCGCAGCGCCTGCTGTATCCGCAGATGCGGTGAAGTCGGTAACCTCCGATGCGTCCACGAAATCGGGAAAATCCGCGAAGGGGAAGGCGAAAAACAATGCGGAAGAAAGAGCGAAGGTCTCTGCCGAGGTCGAAGCAGCTAACGATGCCAATAACAGCCAGGATTTCTTCTCTTCCGACGCTGCTGCGTACGATATGCCGCGCTCACGCGGGAAGCTTAAAATCGTTGGAATCGTTCTAGGCGTTATTGCTGCGTTGGTCGCTGCGCTTTATCTTGCCGGTGCCGTTTTCTTCATGAGTCATTTTCTTCCCGGTACAAATATCAACGGTGTTGACGTTTCTTGGAAAACGCCTGATGAAATGCGGGGAAAAATTGCTGTCACGCTGGATGGCTATCAGCTTGAGGTTACGGGTTATGGTTGCGAGCTAACGATTCCCGGCAAAGAGATTTCCTACGGTCTTGACCCAGATCAGGATATGCTGGCGTATGTGAATCCGTGGACGTGGCCTGTTGAGCTGTTCACCCAGGCGGGCAAAAACGCAACGTTCGCTGTTTCTTACGACAAGCAGACCGTGACCGAGCTTTTGGATGAAACCCTTGCTGCCTGCAATGAAACGGCAACTGACCCTGTGGACGCTCATCTTGCCTACGATGAGGCAACCGACGCCGTTGTGATCGCTCCTGAGCAGGCAGGCACGAAGCTTGATAAAAAGCAGGTTCTTACCGATGTCGATGCCGCGCTGCGCCTTGTCCACGTGCGTCTTGAGCTTACCGAGCGCGACCTTGTTGCGCCGGCGGTCTTCGCCACCGATGACAGCCTGAAAAGTGCTGCAGACCAGGTCAACGCGCTTTCGCATGTGAAGGTGACGCTGACGCTTGGCGGTTATCCGGCGCTGAAAATCAATCGCGGTAACTTGCTTGACTGGATTGTCTACGACGACAATCGCAACATTTCGCTGAACGAGGAAGCCGTTGAGTTGTGGGCGCAGGAGATGGCCGACAAGCTGAATACGCATGGCACCGAGCACGCGTATACGCGCCCCGATGGCAAAGAGATTACTGTGAGCGGCGGTCCCGCGTTCGGCTGGAAACTTGATACGTCCGCGCTTACCGATATGATTGTCGCGGCGGTGCATGACAGCGAACAGGGCGAGATTGCTATTCCCTGCGAAAGCGAAGGCGCTTACTACAATATGGAAACGGGTGCCGAATGGACGCGCTATATCGACGTTGACCTGGCCGAACAGCACGCCTATTTCTTCGATGATGATGGTTCGATCCTTTGGGAGAGCGACATCATTTCGGGCAATGTGAATTATTCCACGCGCAACACGCCCACCGGCGTCTATTATATTACGCGCAAAGCTACCAACGAGCGGCTGCGCACCTACGAGGAAGGCAAGGAGAAGCCCAACGAGTCAACGGTGGCTTACTGGATGCCTTTCATTGGCAACGTGTATGCGCTGCACGACGCTCCTTGGCAGCCCGATTTCGGCGGTACGATGTATCGCGACGGCTATGGTAGCCACGGCTGCGTAAATCTTCCGCCCAGCAAAGCGGCCGAGCTCTATGACATCGTAGACGTAGGCACGGTCGTCGTTGTCCATTGGTAAGGGCGAGGCAAAAGTAACCGTTCTTGTTGACAAATTACCCCACCTTTTGTCAACAATTTCGCGTTGACGACGGCGGTTAGGTGTTTTGCGTGCGCTTATACCGTCAAGTCGGCATGAATGAGCGGAATTAGGCTCTCCAGGCCTTCGAGCGACGTTTCTACTTGGCAGCCAATGTGCCCGCCTGAATAACTAATGCGGTCGAACAGCTCTGCCGTTTCATCGATGCTGGTCACGAATTGCTTCTTCATGCCCAAGGGGCTGCATCCGCCGTGGATGTAACCCGTAAGCGGC
>CAKTXN010000011.1 GCA_934630905.1 uncultured Eggerthellaceae bacterium | reverse complement strand
CCTTCACAATCCTGCTTCTTTCGGAAATCACCAAGCTGCAAGTCATCTTGTCGGAAAATGGGCTCGAATGCGCAAAATATTCCTGTTCGGGGTACCTCGGGGAGTGCTTTCGGTCCATATCGCGCTGTCTAAGTTGTCGCTGATCCGCAAAAGCACAGGTCGCGCACTGCAAGCATCAGACGACGAGGGTTGACACCGCTTAAACCTGCCCCGAACGGGAATATTTTGCGCATTCGGGCGGAAAAAACGACAACATGCCGCCGAGAAACCCAAAAAGGGACGCCAGAGCCAAAAGCCAACGCGCCACGAATCCAAGCGCGCACCGAACTCCCGACACACAGACCCTCAGGGGGCGTCCGCCGGCAAGGGTCGAGCCGAACTGCGACGCTTTGGATAAGTTGAGCGGAACTCTAGCGCAAAGAAGCATTATCCAAGCGGAGTCGTGAGGCAAGCCCTTGCCAGCGGGTGCCTCGAATCGCAGAAAACGATGAATTCTTCTAACGTTATGATAAAAACGACCCATTTTTCTGTGGGTTTACCATGGTTTACTTTTTTACGACCTGGGAAAACGCTGCTATTTCATGATTTCAAAGAAGAAAATCCACCGAAAAGTGGGTCGTTTTTATCATGCCGCCATCAAGATGGACGGCATGATGCCAGGGGAAGAAACATCGCTGAATTGTTGACAAAAGGTGGGGTAATTTGTCAACAATGAGGCTACAGGTCGGTTGCCCAGGCGCCGTTTACGAAGACGGGCACCTCTTCCCCATTTTGTTTGATACCTGTAATGTTCAGATCAGCCGTGCCAATCATGAAATCAACGTGCGTCGCCGAATCATTTACGCCACGTTTCTGCAGTTCATCAGCAGAAAGCTCGCGGCCGCCTTCGATACATTCGGCAAAACCGCGCCCGAGCGCTAAGTGACATGCCGCGTTCTCGTCGTAGAGCGTGTTCAGAAATAGGATACCCGTGCGCTGAATAGGATTGCCGTACGGCACCAGTGCGCACTCGCCTAAACGGCAAGCGCCTTCATCGGTTTCGATGATAGACGTCAGCACGTCTTCGCCTTCGCTTGCCTGCCAGGAAATAGCGCGGCCGTCCTTGAACTCAATGCGGAAATCACGCACGAGCGCGCCGCCGTGGTTGAGCGGCATGCTGGCAACCGCAACACCGGATGTGCGACTCCAATCAGGCGTAGTGTAGATTTCCTCGGTGGGCATGTTGGGATAAAAACGCTGGCCAGACACGGTGGTTTCTCCACCGCCGGCCCACAGACCAGCGCGGTTAAGACCCACGGTCAAATCGGTACCCAAAGAATTGCGGTAATGCAGTGAATCGAAGCTCTGAGCGTTCAACCACGCCACACGCTCGGAAAAGCTCTGATCGTGAACGCGCCAGGCAGCCAAGGGGTCATCGCCATCGGCGCGCGCGGTGCTCAAAATGGCGTCCCATAAACGCTCAACTGCTTCGTCTTGCGGCAGATCGGGAAACACGCGCGCCGCCCACGCGGGGCTCGCCGCGCCTGCAATCACCCACACATTGCGGCCGTAATCCATGCCGTCGCGCCAATCGCGACACGCTTTTGTTGCGGCAAGCTGGAACGTCGAAAGTTTCTTGGGATCAACGCCGGCAAGCCCCATGGGATCCTCGCTGGACAGAAACAGCAACGCCGCGCCGCGCTTTGCCACGCCGTTTTGCAACAACGCGCGCCATTCCGGAAACTCTCGGAAGCTCTCAACGGATTTGCAATCGTAGTTGATGCGGCTTACCTGCTCGTCGGTGAAATACGTGGTCACGTTGCTCGCACCCGCCGCATACGCCTGCGCCACAATAAGGCGCACCAGCGGCGCTTGCGTTACATCGGCGCTCACATACAGCTCCTGACCAGGCTGTATGTTGCAGCCACCGCACACCAGCAAGCGAGCGTACTTTTCTAATGCAGCAGTAGAAGGCATATTGTTTCCTTTCGTGGCGGCGCGCAGCAGCGCGAACCAGCGCACGCCATTGCAAACAGCGCAGAAGCACTCTGCGCACAAACGTCAATCAATGAGCGCACTAAGGCCGGCAAAGACAGCTGACCCTTCTTGCGCGCTGCGAACAAGTTTACGCCATAAGCTTGGAATCTTCCACTTTCTCCACGTACCAAGACATGAACTTGGCAAACGGCTTGCGAAGCAAAAGACCCAACAAAAGCGCAGGCAGACACCAAACGGCGACCATCGCCATCTCTTGCCAGAACACGTTTCCAAAGGCACCGAACATGGCTTCGCGCATAGCCGCCACCACATGCGTTGCCGGCAAGAACGGGCTGATGCCCTGCACGAACCACGGCAACAGCTGCAGCGGATACGAGCCGTTGCAGCCGGTCACCTGCACGATAAGCAGGATAACCGCCATTGCCTTGCCCAAGTTAGCAAACGATACCACCAGCGAGTAAATGAAGAACGTGAACGTTAAACTGGACACCCAATAGCACACCATGAACAGCAGCGGATCGGTGACTTGCGCATGCAGGAAGAACATGTTGCCCAGCGCAAGGATGGTGCTTTGCGCGAACGAGATAAATGCGCAAATGCCGAAATGCCCGAAGAACTCGTGACGCGGCTTGATTGCGCCCACTGCCGCCGTTGCCTGGTCAAGCACCTTTTGCGAAGAACGCGGCTTCACACCCACCAAAATCAGCAGCGCACCCACAAACATGCCGATAGTTGCATACAAAGGCATCATGGACGAGCCGAAGTTATCCGCCTGGTACAGGGCATGGCGCTCAACACCAACAGGGGCCGCCAACGCGCTGGAAAGAACGTCCAAGTTCGAGCCAAGAAGCGCGCGTATCTCATCGACATCTTCTGCGGAAAGCGCCGTAAGAATGCTCTCCGACACGTCGTGAAGCGACGAGGACACACCCCTGAGTTTGTCCGCCACTGTCGTAAGCGTTGACGTGGCGTCGCCCATGCCATTGCGCGCAGAGCTCAAACTGCTGTTCAAATCGCGTGCCGCGCTCACGAGCGAACTTGAAAGCGTTGAGGCAGAAGAGCGCAGTTGGCTTATGGCGTCGGCTACTTCGTTGACTTTCGGACGCAACTGCTCTTCAATGACTTGTTTGAGCTCTTCAAGTGCCCCTTTTGCCAGGTCAATTCGATTTTGGATCAAATCGGGCTCTATGGGAACCTCGCCCGCTTCAATGGCGTCCGCTGTATCGTACAAGCTCTGCTGAAGCTCCGTCATGCGCGCAATGGAAGCATCTGCAGCCGCAATAGCCGCCGCGTTGCCTTCGGGGTCTTCTTGTGCCATGGCATCACGCATGGCCTGGTACTGCTCAATCTGAACGCCCAGGTTATCGGCTTGTTGGCGCAGCGCGTCGGCGGTTTCCTGCGCGTTGGGCAGCTCGCCTTCGCCGGGGACGTTCGAGTCGATAGTGGACAAGTGATCGATGCTTGCCTGAATAGCGGCAACCATGTCGTCAAGCGCTCTGTTCAGCGCGTCAACAACGTCTTGCGCATCGGACAGGCCGTTGCTCACGATTCCCGTTACCTGCTGAGCCGAAGAATACGTCTGAGACACCAGACCCGATGTGCCATCAAGCACCGCCATAGATGAATTTGCCAGTGAAGCATACAGCTCCAAGACACTTGCCGTCTTGTCAATGCGCCCGCTCATGCCGTCGATGTCTTGCGCCATAGCGGCAATGCGACTTTGAACGTCGGCGTTATCCATGTACTGGCTCACCGACTGCGCAATTCCGAGCGCAATATCGGCAAGTGTTTCCGCAAACACTTCGTTGACCTGGTATGACACGCTATCGGCACCTTGCGAGGTAATCTTAGGCGCAATCGCGTTCTTCTTCTCGTTCGTGTAATAGACCAGCGGCGCACGCGTTCCATCGTCTTGATAGAACGTCAGCATGGCGCGCGAGAAACCTTCGGGAATCACCACGGCAGCGTAATAGCGGCCCGACATTGTGCCGTCAATCGCGTCATCGGCCGACGTGAACACCCAGTTGATCTGATCGTTTGCACGCAACGCCGACACCACTTGTTCACCCACGTTTACTTTCAGCGGGAATAAATCGCTCTTGAAGCCTTCGTCGTTGCTGGCAACGGCAACGGAAAGCTCGCCAGTATTGTCAAACACATCCCAGCACGAAAGCACGTTATACCAGGTAAACAGCGAAGGCATAAGCGCCAAACCAATGGTGATGATGACGGTAACCACATTCGAGAACAACGCGCGCATCTCAAGAGAGAAAATCTTTGCGATCTTACGCATGGCGCTCACCTCCCTCCCCAGGCAGCGATTCTGTGGGTGCCGAAGACCCTTCGTTCGCAGCAGCCGTTTGAGCAGCCGAAGCCGTCGCGGCAGCCGCCACCTGCGCAGCGGGCGCAGCAGACGCAGCGGCCGTCACAGACGTTGTTGCGGAGGATGCCGCGGTGGACGCATTAGGCTCGCCCGCCATCGACGCAACGGCAGAAATCGTTGCGCTCAGAGCATTTACCGCAAGCGTTGCGCGGGAGGAATCATCAGCCGCAGCGGCTGACGTGCGACAATGGCTATCCTCTTTCGCATCGGCATACAAACGCGACGAGTAAATCGAATGAAGTTCGGGCGTTTCCATATCGCCCAGGGAAAGCTGCCGCTCAAAGCCTTCGCGCAGATTCTCGACAACCGTTAAGAACACAAGCAGCACAACCAAGCAGATAAGCCACACCGTAAGCAACGTCACTTTCTCGCCTACCGTCAGGCCAAGCACAATGCCGAACACCACGGGAACAACCACGCCAAAGACAATTGCGCCTTTAATCAAGCGCGGATACAGCGACTTGAAGTGCTCGTAGCGGCGCAGCATCTCTTCGCGATATTCCTTCTGGTCGGACAAGGCGCTCGTGATCCACGACAAGCGCAGGCCGCGCGCAGGAATTTCCACGTCTTCGCCGTTATAGATGCCGCTTTCACCCAGCTGCTTGGCAAACGTGCGATTCACGCCCGCAAGCGAAGGACGCAAGCACACGCCCAGCACCAAAAAGACAACGAAGTACAGCGCCAGCATGGCAACATCGCGAACGTACGCAAGACCATAGAAGCCGCAAATCGCCTCACGCAGCGCGCTAATGCCGTACGTAAACGGGAAAAACGGGCTGATAGCCTGATAGAAACCCGCCATCATCTCAATGGGATACAAGCCCGTGGCGGATGGAATCTGCATGAACACCAAAATGATGCACAAGCCCTTGCCCACGTGCTGGAACAGAACGGAAAGCGCGTAGATGATACTTAAGTACGCAAGCGAAGCCATAGCCGAGGCAAAATACATTGCGCCGATATTTTGCGGATGAACTCCCAAAAATATCAGGCCCGTGCAGCAAATGGCCGATTGCAGTACCGCAAAGAGCGAGAACATAATAAAACGACTCACGTAGCGCTGCGCCACCGTGAGGTTCTTTATGCCTTCGGCGTCTACTTCTTGCCGCATGATGACCAGCAGCATGAACGCGCCAATCCAAAACGTCAAGTTAATGAACAGCGGCGCCATGGCAAAGCCGTAGACTTCCACTTCATAGAGCTTTTCGGTCACAACGGTTGTAGGAGAGCTCATGAAATTCGCAATAGCATCGGAATCAAGCGTGCCGTTTTCCACCAGCGACGTAATAGCGTTTGAACTTGCCAAACTCAAAAGGCTCACTTTCAGCGTGGACAAGTCGCCCGAAAGTGTCTCAAGCAGACCATCGGTTTGACCTAACGCATCATGCGCGGTGTTAAGCGCGCTATCAAGGGAGTCCAGGACGGTTTTTGCCTGATCGATAAGCAATTGCTGACTGGAAGCCGTTGCCTGCAGCTGGGCTGATGCCGAGGACATATTGCCCAATCCCTGCGTTACCGCGGGAATCATGGTGCCGAAAAACGCTTCCGAGCACTTCTCCAACGCCGAGATCGCAGCCTGCAGCTCTTCGCCATGGCCCGCCGCCTGTGCCACATCTTCCAGGGCGTACAACGCGGTAAGCGCTTTGTTCACGGCCTCCATGGCCACGGGGGTAATATCGACAAGCGCCTGCTGCACCTCAGTTGTTTTCTGGGAAACTTCTCCCAAGTCGCCTTGCACCGCATCAAGCGCCTGGCGCGCCTCATCAAGGGCAGTCAGCGCATCAGAGCGCATATTTTGAGCCTGGTAGATGGTGTCGTTGACATCCGAGAGTTGCGAGCGCGCTTGATCCACCGCAAGAATTGCATCGTCTACCTGCATCGATGCTTCGGAGCTACCTTGGCTTATGGCTTCCTGGGACTCGTCGAGCGCCTGAGTAATTGCCTCAACCACAATATCGCTCACTGTTTTCACGAACGTGGAGTTAATGGTTTCCTCGAGCGTGGTGGAGCCGGCATCGGTGATTTTGGGAGACACCGGACCTGTTTTCATATTCACGTAATACTGGATGTTCGGCTGCTGGAAATTGCCCGTAAGCAGCGTGAGAAGATTTTCGGTGAAGTTTTCAGGAATGACGAACACCGCATAATCGCGTCCCGCTTCAAGATCGGCCATGGCGGTATCGTAATCAGCGAATTGCCAGTTCAACTGGTCATTTTCATGGAGCGCATCAATAATGAGCGCACCCACGTCAAGGTCACCCGTAAGCTCGTGCGATCCGCCCTTGTCCTGGTTGACCACCGCCACGCGCATGCTGCCCGTGTTGTTGTAGGGGTCCCAAAAGCCCAGCACGTTGTACCACGTATACAGCGAGGGCAGAACTAAAAGCGCCAGCACGACCACAATTGCTGCAGGAGCTTTGAACAGACGAATGAAATCGCGCTTGAGGATTGCCAGCACGTTTCTCATGGATCTTATAACCTTCCTATCGAAATTGAAGCGCACGGCCGCGCTTGTACGCAAGCAAACCGGACGCGCAGCAAGACACAAAAACGCGCGTATACGGGTGCTTGGAAAAAATCGCTATTCCAAATCATTTTAGTAACCTTCGAGCAAAATAATTCGCTCAAAAGGAAAAGCGTATACTTTCCGTAAAATTGTAAATGCCCAGCTTCAGGGCGAATTTCCGCTCAGATAGCATTTTTTCAGCGGTAATACTCAGATTGATTTTAAGTGGGTCGAAACTTACCTGCGATTGTTGTTGCCTGACTTTGCGCGGCACATCCCCGTTCGTACACAGGAACTTTTTCAGCAGCCCACCGTCTTTTGAGGAAAATGTCTCAATAGGACACTTTTTGACGATTCTTTGAATTTTGACACCACTCCCCTTCTGTTCGTTGTTTTTTCAAGACACTTTTCGTATAGTGAAGACACAACAGGAGGTCAACTATGGAAATCGGACAGAAGATAAAAGAAGCTCGAACCGCAAAGGGCATGACCCAGCAGGAATTGGGCGACCAGATTGGCGTGCAAAAATCCGCCATTGCGAAATACGAAAGCGGGCGCGTGGTCAACATCAAAAGAAGTACGCTCCAAAAAATCGCGCAAGCGCTTGACCTTGCGCCCTCGGAGCTGATTTTCGTTGATACGCCCTGCAAAAACGAAGCAACTGCACGAGCCGACAAAGACACCGCCAGCGTTGCAACAGCAACCGAAACGGCTGCCACCAGCGCAAATGCCGCCGCACCTGCATCTTCTTCCTCTTCTTCCCGTTCGACCAACCCCACGCCAGAAAGGTGCACCATGAGAATATTTAGCAAATCTACGAAGCTCGATAACGTGTTGTACGACGTCCGCGGCCCCGTTGTTGACGAGGCAGCACGCATGGAAGCACAAGGCGCCTCTATCTTGAAGCTCAACATTGGCAATCCCGCACCGTTCGGTTTCCGCACGCCCGATGAAGTGGTATACGACATGAGCCGCCAGCTTACGAACTGCGAAGGCTACTCCGATGCGAAGGGTTTGTACTCCGCGCGTAAAGCAATCATGCAGTATTCCCAGATCAAGGGCTTGCCAAACGTTGATATCGAGCATATTTACACCGGAAATGGCGTAAGCGAGCTTATCAATTTATGCATGAGCGCACTTCTGAACGATGGCGATGAGATTCTGATCCCCTCTCCCGATTACCCACTATGGACCGCCTGCGCCACGCTTGCCGGCGGCAAAGCGGTCCATTACATCTGCGACGAAGAATCCGATTGGTACCCCGACATCGACGACATGCGCGCAAAAATCACGCCGAAAACGAAGGCGATCGTCATCATCAACCCGAACAACCCCACCGGCGCGTTATACCCGCGCGAAGTGCTCGAAAAGATTGTCGATTTGGCGCGCGAGTTCCAGCTCATGATCTTCTCGGACGAAATTTATGACCGTCTGTGCTTCGACGGTCTGAAACACGAATCCATTGCAAGCCTGGCGCCGGATGTGTTCTGCGTAACGTTTTCCGGCCTGAGCAAATCGCACATGATTGCCGGCTACCGCATTGGCTGGATGGTGCTTTCCGGCAACTTGAATGCCGCGCGCGACTACATTGAAGGCATCAATATGCTTTCCAACATGCGCTTATGCTCGAACGTGCCGGCGCAATCCATCGTGCAAACGGCGCTGTGGGGCCATCAGAGCGTTGAGAGCTACGTGGTACCCGGCGGTCGCGTATACGAGCAGCGCGAGTACATCTACAAGGCGCTCAATGACATTCCCGGCATCTCTGCCGTGAAGCCGAATGCCGCGTTCTATATCTTCCCGAAGATCGATATCAAGCGCTTCAACATCACAAACGACGAACAATTCGCGCTTGACCTGCTGAAAGAAAAGAAGATTCTGCTTATCCACGGCGGCGGCTTCAATTGGCAGCAGCCCGACCACTTCCGCGTGGTGTACTTGCCGCAGATGGACGTGCTCAAGGAATGCATGAGCAAGCTGAGCGACTTCATGAGCCACTACCGCCAAGCATAGTTGTTGACAAATTACCCCACCTTTTGTCAACAATTCCGCCGACATCGCGCGCCGCACGCACAATGCGCTACAATAGCAACTCGATTATGAGCCAAGGTGAAAGCGAAAGATTTTTAAGCTATGGAAAACATGAACGAGAAGCTAACGGCGCGCTTCGATGCCGTGAAGAAAATTGTGGACGAATTGGATTACGCGGGGCTTATGGAGCGCGATGCGGCTGCCGATGAATACGATGGTGAGAGCATCCTTATTGCCCTGTGCACAAACCCCAAATTGGGCGAAAAAGCGAACGCCCACCTGTTCGGCTTCGTTTTCAGCTATCTGTTCAATGACCCGAAGCCCAGCCAGGCGTGGTGCTATTTAGCGGCGCAGCGCCTGTGTGCCGAAGTTCCCGCCTTCCCCGATGATCCAACTAATGGCATTGCCGCAGCTCAAGGTATTTTGGCAAAGCTTGGCATTGAGCAGGTCATGCAGGAGATGGAATCTTCGCTTGCTGCCAGCGATATCCCCGAGGGCGTTATTCCCCACGTGGTGCTACGCATGGCGCTCCAAGCCGCCGGCATTAAAATGTAACTACAGCAAGAAGCGGCTCGGGTTGCCTTGACGCACGGTTGTGCGCTCTTCCCCTTCGGCAAACATCGGCCCATTCGTTAGGAAGTTCTCGCACATGCGGCACACTTCCTTTACGGATGCATCGTATTTCAAATCGGGATTCAGAATCATCGTGATATCGCGCGCCACCACGTGAGTCGGTCGATCGCACGCAGAAAACTTGCAATCAGCAGGACACGGCTCCCCGGGAATGTTGTGCGGGCAGCGGTTGTTCATCTCTTCATCCTGATAGCATCCACGCAGTTCCCAGCAGTGCTTTACCATGATTGAGTTCCTCTCATAAACGATATATCGAAAGCCGGCGCGCATAAAACACACCAACGATTATTCAAAAAGGTGAAAAAGACCCCGTCCCCTTTTAACCTTGCAGACGGCGCACGGGAAAGCCGTTGCGGTGAAGCTCTGCTGCAATTGTCTCAATGAGCAGCGGCAACGCGGCAGCGCAGGGCTCGGTAAGCCCGATCACGTACTGGTCGGGCTCGGCGTTTTCCACCTGCATGCCCAAACAGATGCCATCGGAGCTATATCCCAGCAAATCGGCTGCATCGAACAGATTTGCCAGCTTCAAGTCGTGAAGCGACGCCATCATGCCGGCACGATCCACGTCGCTAGGCGCATAACGGAAAACCGTTCCCGCGGGCTGTCCCGAGTCTTCCACGGCATCGATGGTCATCAAGAAATCGTAATCGCGCACGTAATTGATCATATCCATGGTCATACAGCCCACATCGAACAGAGCAACGGTATCGGGCAGCTCATAGACGCGTGGCAGTTCCTCAAATGCCGCGTGGCCAATGCCATCATCAAGCATAAGCTGATTGCCCACGAAAAAAAGAGCCGCTTTGCGCGGTCTTTCCCCAGCAGTATTCATGTTGTCGCTCACAAAAAGCTCTCTTCCTTTACCTTTGCGCAAAGAAACAAACACCGCCCCCGCTATAACGTGGGGCGAATGTTCAAGTTATAGTACGTTGCCGCAATAAGCATGACAATCGCAATAAGTGCCATGCCTACTGCCCAACGTTTTTCGCTCTTCCGGTAGTGCTCAAGGGTTTCTCCCCGCTCAATAGCACGGTGAGCCGAACGCGGCGAGCTCACGCGCGCATACGCCACCATGGCAACCAGCATGATAACACCCGTGAGCACCGCCAGTGCAACATTAAGCGTCGAAGGACTTTGCCAAGCGGTGTAAATCAAGTTGTCGCAGAACATCCACAGCGGGTAAAACAGGATAGCAGGCCAGTCGCCATGAGCAAAGCCCCAGATGGGAGCCATAAAGAAGGCTCCCCAATTAAGAAAGGGCAGATTGGCCAGGAATTGGTTTTCGCGCTTAATGTCTTCGTCAGACAATCCTTGATACGCTGCTGCTTTTTCCGACACAATATGCCCTTTCAAAAACTCTTTACCGCTTAATGACTACGAGCGAGCAAGCCACACTATTCGTGCGTCATTTCGTCTTTGCCATCAATCACATGCTTGTTGGGGTCGTAGGTCAAGCCACCATGCTCCTTGCGGAACAGCATGAGCTTCGTGGGCTCCAGACCTTCGATGTTTGCCAAGTACAGGTGAATGAAGCAGAAGATGATGAACACGAACATCAAGAAGAAGTGCAGAACGCGCATGTTCATAGCGCCGCCGATCCACGTGAGCAAGCCCATGCAGAACTCGCTGGTAGCGGTAGGAGGCCACAGGCAAATGCCGGTGATGAACATGATGATCAGCAGCGGAGCAATCATCAGATAGGAAATCTTCTGAGGAACGCCCAGCTTGCCACCGAGCGGATGCGTCTTGCGCAAGAACAGGTAGTACTTGATCCATTCGATTGCCTGATGACGGTTGTCCTTCTGCGGAAGCCACATATGAATGTCGGTGGTCTTCTCACGCGTACCGCCTGCAGGAGCCGCCTTCACGATGAACGCCATAATAACACGCACAACGCAGTTGATGAAAATCACGAAACCGCACAGCACATGCAGGCCACGAGCAACGCTCATGAACAGCGGGAAGAACGGGAAATGGATATAGAAGCCCGTGAAGATCAAGATGAACATGCAGATCAAATTGATCCAGTGGGTAATGACAAACGGCAGCGGATGCGCTTCACGATAATGTGCAAGATGTGCCATTTACTTCACCCCCCAAGGAGAAGTTACCGTCTCGAAATGCTTGCCGGTCGCAGGCTGAGACACATGCACGGCGCAGGCGGTGCAGGGGTCAAAGCTGTGAACGGTACGCAGTGCGTTGATGGGCTTTTCGATAGTGCCAATAGGCGTACCGATAAGCGCCTGCTCCAACGGACCGTGCTCGCCGGACTCGTTGCGCGGGGCCAGGTTCCACGTGGACGGGATGATGATCTGATAACCATCGATCTTGCCGTTGGTGACCTTCTCGGAGTGATAGAGAGCACCACGCGGAGCTTCCCAGAAGCCCGTGCCGGAACCGGTCGTGATCTGAGGAGCGCTGAAGTATGCGGACTCGCCGCCCTTTACGGCCTCGATCAGCTCGTCGCACCACTGCTCCATGAGCTCGGCAATGTAAACCGTCTCAATCTGACGAACAGCAACGCGGCCCAGCGTAGACTGCAGGTCGGTAAGCTGCAAGCCGGTAGCAGCCAAAACGCTCTCGACCATCGGCTTGATGGTCTTGTGGCCACGCAGATAAGCAGCAAGAACGCGAGACAAACCGCCGGCTTCCATGGGCTTGCCGTTGTAAGCAGGAGCCTTGACCCAGCTGTAACGGTCCATGATGGTGCCAGGGTTCTTGTCGTTGGCGCCTTCTTCCTTGTAGTAACCGGTGTACTCGCCCTCGGTAACGAAGTACGGAGACGTGTAGGTCTCTTCGCCCTTGTACCAGGAATGGCCAACGTATTCGGTGATCAAGCTCTCAACCGGATCGGTCAGGTTCAGCTTCTCATCGATAACGCCCGACGGCATGTAGCGGTTTGCCATCTGCTTGGTGTAATCGTTGTCGTAGGGGAACTGAGGTCCTTCGAAAACGCCCCACGCAATGTAGCGGCCGCAGCCCTTGCCGAACGTGGTGGCATCGCCGTAGAACTTGGCAATGGCCAGCGTGTCCTGCAAAACGGTGTCGTCAACCCATGCCTTCAGGTCCTTGATGAGCATCTTCAGGTCATCAAGCTTCTGATCGGTGGGAACGAATGCGGTGCCACCCGGGATGAGCGTCATGACATGCGGCATCTTGCCACCCAGCAGAGCAGCAATCTCGGAAGCCTTGGACTGCATCTGCAGTGCTTCCAGGTAATGCGTGGTAAGCAGCAGGTTTGCTTCAGCAGGCAGCTTGTATGCGGTGCCTTCGTCGGCATCAAACCAGTTGCCGCTGAAGATGGAGAGCTGGCCGTTCTCGGCGAATTTCGTCAGGCGTGCTGCCACGGCAGCAAGGTCGCTGTTCGTGGAAGTGCCCAGCTGGCGAGCCAGTTCATAGGTACCATCAACGTCGGCGGAAAGGCCGGCAATAGGGTTCACGTAGTCGAGCGCAGCCAGGTTGTACAGCCAAAGGATGTGGCTGTGCAAGAACTGTGCGCCTTCCAGCATGTTGCGAATGATACGCGCGTTGTTCGGAATGGTGATGCCGTACGATTTCTCGGCAGCAATGGAGGAAGCGTGCGCATGCGAAACCGGGCAAACACCGCAGATACGCTGCACAATGTGAGCGGCATCCTCGGGGGTGCGATGCTCAACCACGTGCTCCATGCCACGATAGCAGCCGCCGGAAACCCAGGCGTCTTCGACGATGCCCTGGGCATTCACTTCCATCTCAACGCGCAGATGACCCTCGATACGGGTAATCGGGTCGATGATAGAACGAGTCATTACTCCTGGCCTCCCTTCTTGCCAGACTTAAGGCTTGCATCCAGTTCGGCCTGCTCAGCAATAGCCTCGTTGATGTCGCCGTAATCGCCAATGGACTTGTCGGGGTGCTTTGCGTCCCAAGAGCGGACCTTCTCGAAAGGTGCGCCACCATCCATACGGCCGGAAATCTTCATGCCAACGCCATGAGCCACCAAAGCAGCAGCCACAACGCCCGTCACTGCACCAGCAGCAACATCGGGGCTGAACGTAAGATCGCCAATGCGCAGGTCGCGCAGACGAGCAGCAAACGGCGTGTGAACCTGAACCCAGTTGTCGGAAGGATTCATGGGGTCAGCTTCGCAGCAGCCAATGCACGGAGCACCGGCCTTCACGCACCAGCTGCGGCCATGGTTCCACTGGGTAACACCACAGTTCGCATGGGTCTGAGGACCCTTGCAGCCCAGCGGATACAGGCAGTAACCCAGCGCTTCTTCCTTGGAGCCGTACTCGTACACGAACTCGCCATTCTCGAAGTGACCGCGACGCTCGCAGTTGTCGTGAATGGTCTGGCCGAAAATGCCCTTCGGGCGGTTGCAGGAGTCAAGCTCGGGCAGCTGGCCCATCATGACAACGTCAACCAGGACCGAAACCAGCCATTCGGGGTTAGCGGGGCAGCCCGGGATATTGATAACGGGGGTCTTGATGCCATTCTTGTCCAGGAACTTCTGAACGCCCATGGCACCAGACGTGTTGGGCTCTGCACCCATCCAGCCGCCGTTCACTGCGCAAGAACCAAGCGCCACAACAGCGTTAGCATGCTCGGCAGCTTCAATCAGATGCTTCGTGCCCGGCTCGCCGGCAACACGCAGAGCGTTTCCGCCCCAACCTTCCAGGATGGCACCCTCGTAAATAAGAATGTAGTTGCCAGCCTTGATGGTGCGCTCCTTGGCCTCTTCCATGGAGAAACCAGCGGCGGCGGAAAGCGTCTCAGAGTAGTTCAAAGACAGAAGCTCCAAGACAACAGTCGCTGCATCGGGGGTGTCCACCTGAGCGAAGGACTCGGTGCAGCCTGTGCAGGATGCGCCTTCGATCCAGATGGCGGGGTAAAGCTTTCCCTCGGTTGCGCCGATGATCTTGTCTTCAAGCGCGTATGCTACCTTAGGTATACCCGCAGAACCCAAGCCAGCAGCAACGGCAACAGCTCCGCATAACTTCATGAAGCTACGACGAGAAACGCCATGGGCTTCAAGCAGCGCATCGAAGTCTACTGCACTTGCCTGTTCGTGCATTTTCAAACCTCCTTCGGTTCAAAACTCATTCAAGCAGCCCTCTCTTTTCCAACTTGCTTTGCCACTTGAAATTGCCACTATTAACACCTTAGGGTCAGGCGAATTCATTTTGTGTTACGCTTGCGTAAATGTTCGTAAACAGCGTTACGATTCGCACCCTTCGGTAAACTGTTGGGAAGTTTAGCAATAAGCAGGATTGTTCAAGCGAACGCGAGCAAAAAACCTGGGGAACGGGCTAAAAAAGGGACGAATAATTCTTCTTTTCAATTTCTACTCATAGTGATACAGTTCGTGTATTTGTGTTTTCGTGGTTATCGATGCGTGCGCAGCAACAAAGTGCACATCGAAACCTTGGCTCTTAAGAGAATAACGGTAGGAAAATGACGAACTATATTCTTATGACTGAATCGGGAAACGACATTCCCAACGAACTTGCCCAACAATATGGCATTTTGGTGGTGCCCATGCACGTAACGTTCAACGGAAAATGCTTGGACGATGGCACCTTCCCCGCAACCGACGTGTTCGACCACTATAAAAAAACGCGCGAGCTGCCGAAAACAAGCGGCTGCATGCCTGCGGACTTTTACCCGTTCTTCGACAAAATAGAGCAAGAGCATCCCAACGCGGAAATCATTTACCTGGCATATTCTGCGGCAACCACGTGCTCATACGAAAGCGCCCTTGTTGCCGTGAAAACGCGCAGCCAGGAATTCCAGGATCGCTTCCACGCGTTCGACATGAAAGCGGTTTCTGCAGGCGGTTGCCTGATTGTGAAGGAAGTAGCGCAACGCATTGCACAGCAGCCTTCCATCACGCTGCCCGAGCTTACCGCCTACATTGAAGACCGCATCGCACGCTGCCGCATGCACTTCATTCCCGGCAGCCTTGAGTTCTTGCATGCGGGCGGTCGCCTGAGCAACATGGCATTTTTGGGCGCCATGCTGCTGAACATCAAGCCAACCATCGAGATTCTTGACGGCAAACTGGTTGCCACGAAAAAGCAGCGCGGCTCCATGGAAAAATGCGTGATGAAGGCAGTAGAGCACTTCTTGTCCGACGAGCCGAAAGAGCACGACCACCTGAATCTTATCTGGGGTGCCGGGCTTGATCAGGACATTCAGGACAAAGTAACGAAGCGCTGCGAAGAAGCCGGTTTCAACGACATCTGCTGGATTCAAACCGGCGGCGTGATTGGAAGCCACAGCGGCCCGGGCGCATTCGGCATTGTTGCTATGGCGCAGGCGTAGGGGCTTTTAGAGCGAGCTTCTCTTCTGACCTGCGGTTTTCATAATCACCTGCAGCAATCTCCGTCGTGTGACCGCAAGCCGCATTGCGCCCGATGCGCGGCTCCCAAGCCGCTCGTCACCCCTTCCCCAACATTCGCTTTCCCAACAAGAAGGGCTTGCCTCGATTGAGACAAGCCCTCTTTTTGTGGCGGATTATGCAACAGACAAGCATCTATGGATCACTGCGCAAGCGAGGCAGTCGAGCCAGGCAGCCGGCGCAAGAACACGAGCCAACCGGCAGCGCAACACCGCAAGCAGCGAAGACGACGGCTTTCCCTTAATGCGTGCCCTACCCCAAATCGGTCTGGCTGAGCACCTTGAAGCCTGCCGCCGCAACCTTCTCTGCAATGGCAACGCTTTCTGCCGCGGGAATCTTCATAACGGCAATTGCCTGGTTGGACTCGCTAAAGCAATAACCGTACTGGACGTTTACATCCATGTCGTCGAAAATCGCCATAAGCGTGGCCAAGCCGCCCGCCGTATCGGTAATGGAAATGGCCGACACAGGCGTTTTCATAACGCGATACCCCGCTGCATTCAGCGCCTCGGTTGCCTTATCGGGGTCGGCGCAAATGATGCGGATCACGCCGTATTCAGCGGTTTCCGCAATGCTTAAGGCCTTCATGTTCACCTGAGCATCAGCCATGACCTTGGTCAATGCCGCCAAACGACCTTCGGCGTTCTCCAGAAAAACAGTAACTTGGCTAATCATTGAAAACCCCCGTCCTTAGATCGATAACGCGCTTTGCCTTGCCTTCAGAGCGAGCGATGGTCATGGGTTCCACCAGCTTCACCTTAATGCCCACAGAAAGTTCTGCCTTGCACTTTACCTGAATAGCTTTTTGAAGTCGCTCGATTGCGGCAACCTGGTCAAAGTCGAAATCGGGGTTGAGCTCGGCCTTCAGCGTAACAACATCCAAGTGGTTCGGGTTGGAAAGCTCGATTTGGTACCACGAGGAAACCTCGGGGAACGTCTTCATCACGTTCTCAATCTGGCTGGGGAACACGTTCACGCCGCGGATGATAAGCATGTCGTCGGTGCGTCCGTGCAAGCGATCAATGCGACGATGCGTGCGGCCGCAAGCGCATTCGCCCGGAATGATGCGCGTGATGTCACGCGTGCGATAGCGCACCACGGGGGATGCTGCGCGATCAACGGTGGTAATCACAAGCTCGCCCCATTCGCCATCAGGCAAAACCTGACCGGTGGCAGGGTCAATAATCTCGGCGATGAAGTGGTCTTCCGCCAAGTGCAAGCCTGTTTGCTGCAGGCATTCAATAGCCACGCCGGGGCCCATGGTCTCGGTCAGGCCGTAAACGTCAAGCACCTTGTAACCCAGCTTGTTTTCCAGTTCCTCGCGGAAATTGTCGGACATGGGTTCGGCGCCGTGGATGCCGAACTTCAAAGAGAATTCCTTCTTGGGATCAATACCCATGGCAAGCGCGGTATCGGCAATGTGCATGGCATACGAAGGCGTGCAGCACAGGATGGTGGTTCCCATGGTGCGCAGAATGCGAATCTGGCGCTCGGTATTGCCTGCAGATGCAGGAATAGTGGTACAACCTGCGGCAACGCCGCCGTAATGAGCACCCAAGCCACCCGTGAACAGACCGTAGCCGTAGCACACCTGCATGATGTCGTTCTCGTCGCCTTCGCCCAGCTCAACGCCGCGCGCGAAGCATTCGCCCCAGAACTTCAAGTCGTAATCAGTGTAAGCGCCCACCGTAGCAATGCCCGTGGTGCCCGAGGACATGTGGATTTCCTTCACGTCCGAAAGCGGCACCGCCAACATGCCGTACGGATACGCATCGCGCAGGTCCTGCTTCTGAACGAAGGGGGCCTTCTGCAAATCGGCTAACGTTTCAACGGAATACGGATCGAAACCCGCCTTGTCAAACGATTCCTTATAAAAAGGAACATGCTCGTAAACATTGACGACCGTCTTCTTCAATCCCTCAAGCTGGATTGCTTCCAGCTCTTCATGAGGCATGCGCAAAATTGCATCTTGCTTGCCCATGTGAATCCTTTCTTGTGCTTTTTGCGGGAAACCGCATAAGGGGGTAGCGCGGATATGCGCGTGGGGCAATTGTACTCCAATGTCTGCGATTGAGCGCGTTGTTGTCGGGTTTTTTAACATGCGGCTAACATGATGCGGTTAAAATAGTTGTTTTGGAGTGGCGTGGCGGAATTTGCCGCGCACCTTTTTCGCTGCTTTTGTTACTTCTGGCGCAGCGTTTGCTGCAGGCGCCGCCGCGCTCATGTATACTAATCCGCGCAAAGATTCGAAAGGAGAATCCGGTGATTAAAGAACTGGTAACCGATACCGACATTCTGTCCGTTAAGTGCGACAAAGCTACGGCCGAAGACGCTTCCGTAGCGGAAGACCTGGTAGATACGCTGCAATCCATGGAAGATGCCGCGTGCCTGGCAGCCAACCAAATTGGCGTAACGAAGCGCATCATTGCGTTCAGGGACGACCAGGACAACATCCATGTTATGTTCAACCCCTCGTTTAACCAGGCACTTCGTCCGTCGAAGATGCCCGAAGAATGTCTGTCGCTGCCTGAGGCCGGCCCGCAGATGGTGCGCCGCTTCGATTGGGTTCGCGTGGAGTTCGAGCAGCTTATCGATGGCGCGTTGGTCGCAAAGAAGCGCAACTACGAAGGCTGGACGGCCGAGATCATCCAGCACATGATTGACCACTGCAACGGCAAGCTGATTTAAGCGCGAAATTCCCAATCTGGGTCGCCCTGCTTGCAAGAAAAGCCGATGCGCACCAGGAAACCAGGGTGCTTGTTGGAAAAAAGGGTGCGAATTCGGGCAAATGCACGATAATCGGTGGTTGAGCTTGGCTTCAAAACCTCATTTACACCGGTTTTTCAAAAGGCAGCATGCGACGTATCGTTGTGACCTGGGATAATAGAAATGATAAATCGGGGAGGACCGAACAAGCCTCCCCGATTTTCATTCCTGACCACCGAATATCGTCGATTTGCCTGAAATACCGGACGCTTTGACAACAACCCCCTTCAAATCCAGGGCGCGCAAGCGCAATCCCGACCGCGAAAAGCGAGAAATCGTTACGGCACCAAGCATTCATCGAGGCGCGCCTCGATTTCAGCGCGATTCATGTCCTTGCCGATAACGACCAGCTTATTGCGGCGGTCGCCCACCGTATCATCCCAATCATCAAGGGCGTTAGGATTCGCGTTCAAAATCGCCTCGCGCTCTTCAGGCGTGGCTGATGCGATCCAGGGACTGTTCGGCGACATATAGAACCGCTTGCCCGCTTGCTCGAACAGGAAGCACGTGTCTTCATCGTCATCAACCCAGGCCATGCCTTTGCAACGAATGATGCTTGCCGGCCATTCGCGCACAAGCGCGCGCAAAGACTCCATGGCAAAAGGACGACGGCGCTCATACACGAACGTCGTAATGCCGTATTCCGCCACATGATTGTGACCGTCGGCATGGTCGTGACCGCAACAGCAAGAACCGTCCTCGTGATGATGGTGATGGTGATGGCACGCGCAATCGGGATCGTCGCATTCATCGTGGTCGTGACCTGCATGTTCACCGTTGTCGCGATCATGGTCACATGTGCACTCGTGGTCATCGCCATCATGGTGATGCTCATGGTGATGGTGACCGTGGCCGTCGGCTTCGTGCGTTTCCTCCACGCCGTTTTCCAGCGCATCAACCCAACCCGCGGAATCAAAGACGCTATCGAACGTAAAACGATCGGTATACAGGATCTCGTTCAGCGGAACATCACCCTGAACAGCCTCGATGATGGTTGCGTCCTTCTGTAAACTGCGAATGAGCACTTTCAGCTCGGCCAGTTGCTCGGGGGTCACTTGGTCCACTTTGTTCAGAATGAGCGTGGAGCAAAACTCGATTTGGTTGATAAGCAAGTTCGCAATGTCATCTTCCTCATTTGCACTCACCAAATCCTGGCCGCCGTTGAACTCGTCAAACATACGCGCGCAGTCCACCACAGCAACCACGTTGTCAAGCATGAGCGGCGCTTCGGAAATCTTGATCTCCGTATATTCAGCGTCGTCTTCGTAGTCGGCGTCTTCGTCTTCCGCGTAATCAGAAGGCTCGCTGCCGCTTTCAGCCTCTTCGGTATCTTCGGCGTCTTCGCTATCCGCAAGCTCGTCATAAGGCATTTCTTCAGGGAGTTTGCCTTGCGACCAATCGCAAAAGTCCGAAATGGTGTACGCAATGGGCATAGGCTCGCAAATGCCGGACGCCTCGATGATGATGTAGTCGAAGTTGCCCGACTCGGCCAGTTGGGCCAGCTGATCAGCCAGGTCCTCGGAAAGCGAGCAGCAAATGCAGCCGTTCGTCATGGGAATCAGGCTGTCGGCCATCTCGGTCACCGCGCCCGTTTGCGCAATGAGCTCGGCGTCAATGTTCACCTCACCGATGTCGTTCACGATAACAGCGGCGCGTACGCCTTCCGTATTCGTGAGCACGTGGTTCAGCAGCGTGGTTTTGCCTGCGCCCAGATAACCCGTGATCATCGCGATGCGAACAGGCGGCTGCTCGGCAGCGGTGCCCCAATCGGCGGTCGCAGCCTGCTCGGTGCCTTCTTCTTTCGGTTTTTCCATGGTTCCTCGATTCTATTTCGCGGTTTTGTACGCGTAGATTATCGCAGTTTCACCACGGCGGCGGCAAAAAGCACGTCATTTTGGCATAATAAGCGAAGAAGAAAACAAGTGCGCACGAGCACCGCCGAACACGAACGCAAATAAAGCGGTGATGGCGCGCAGACGCGACAACCGCAGAAGCGGAACCGCGCGGCATGGCAAACGCCGCCGAACACGAACGCAACGAACACAACCGAAGGAAACCATGCGCCAACGAAAACCGACAAACCTGCACGTAACGCTCGAGCGCTACCACGAGCCCATCGTCGATAGCCCCGCTACCATAAAAGGCAGCTGGATACGCACGTTCATGCCCGACGCCCGCGCTCTTTACCTGGACCTGGGCTGCGGTAAGGGCATTTTCCTTGCGGAGATTGCGCAAAAACACCCGGATGTGCTGTTCGTAGGAATCGACCACAGCGACGTATGCATCGCGCGCGCGGCGCAAAAAGTCGTTGAGCAGGAGCTTCGCAACGTGCGCTTGATTTGCGCCGATGCGGCTGATTTGGAAAACATCTTTGGCGAAGGCGAGCTTGATTTGATTTACCTGAACTTCAATTCGCCGTTCCCTAAGAAGAAGCATGCCGAAAAGCGCCTGACGCACCTTGCGCATCTTACGCGATACCGGCGCTTGCTGCGCCGCGGCGGCGCGATTGAAATGCGCACCGATAACGTTCTCTATTGGGAGTTTTCCCTGGTAGAACTCGATATTGCAGGGTATGAAATCTTAGCGCAATCTGATAATTTGCATCGCGATGCCGCGTTGCTTGATGCCACGCTGGCAAGCGAGTACGACACGCGCACAACCGAGCGCGGAGCCCGCGTGCGCTGGTTGCGCGCCGTGCCGGGTCCTGAGCCCGCCACATGCGCGCAGACCGACAAGCTGGGCCTGGCCGAGTACCTTCCCCAGGACATCGAGAACTTCCACGAGATTCCCTATGGCATGGAAGACACCGTCGCGAACATCCGAAGCCGGCGCGCAAACGCGCGAGCGCGGGCGGAGCGAGAGAAAGCGCAACAGGAAAAGCGAAGGCACGCGGATAGGGCGAAACGGGAAACGCAGCCGCAAGGAGAAACCGACTGAGCGCCGCGCGGGGCAAAATCGCAAAAAGAAACCAGAGCAACGCACGAAACAAAGTGAAAAGCGAAGCATGACAGGCAAAGCACAAGAAAGATACATCCAACCAAGGAGGCCGCAATGAACATCAAGCAGCAAAAAACAATGAAGCGCGCAGGAGCATGGTGCATCGTTTTTGGCACCGCGACCATTGTCACCGGCGTTGCCGTGGGCGTTGGCTGCTTGATTGCAGCGGGCAAGCTGCTGAAAAACGCGCGTTCGTAGCGCATTGGACGCGACCGGAGAAGGGCGCGGAAAGGCCGGACTCAGCACGCCGTCCTCTCTGGCATGCCGCCCTCCCGGGAAATATTGCGCGCATCAAACGCTCACCCGCGAAAGGCGCGAAAGCCAATACGGCACGCCGTCCTTCCCAAACGCATCGCACACATAAGCCCCCTATCTGCGAATACAACGAAAAAGGATTATTCATGTTCAAGCTAGCCCTTGCCCAAATGGCACATCCCGCGGACGGTAACGTTATTGTCGCCGCACGCGCCTGGGCACAAAAAGCAGCGAATGCCGGGGCGCAGCTCCTGGTGTTTCCGGAATGCCTGATGACGCCGTTCGAGAAAACGCCCGAAGAGTTCGCGGCATCGGCGCAGCCCCTTACGGGCGACTTCGTGCAGCAGATGTGCGCCATCGCGCGCGAGACGGGTCTGTGGATTGTTTTCACTATGAACGAGAAAAGCCCCGCTGGCGGACAGCCGTTCAATACCGCCGTGGTAGCGGACAGCAGCGGAAACGTGCGCGGGAGCTATCGCAAAACGCACCTCTATGCCGCTCATGGCATTGACGAGCACGAGAAAATGGGCGAAGGATCAGCGCTCTTCGAGCCCTTTGAAACGCCGTTTTGCACGCTGGGTCTGGGGATTTGCTACGACTTGCGCTTTCCGGAAGTCGTTCGCGCCGCTGCACTTGCCGGATGCAACGTAATAGTATTCCCCGCTGCCTGGGTGGCTGGACCGCATAAAATACGCCACTGGGAAACGCTTCTTGCCGCGCGCGCCCTTGAAAACGAGCTGTTCGTGGCAGGCTGCTGCCGCCCCGATCGTTCCTGCATTGGCCGCTCGCAGATAGTTGACCCTTTAGGGGAAGTGGTGGCGCGTGCCAACGAAGAAGAGCAGCTGCTCATTGCGGAAATCGATCTTTCCCAGGTGAAAAGCGCGCGCGATGCCATGTCGTGCCTACAGCATCGCCGCCCCGAGCTCTACGGACCACTCACGCAGCAGGTTAAAAAGTGACGGGGTCTTTTTCACCTCGGCGAATAATCGGGACGAATAATCGGAGCAGGACCTTTTTCACCTTTCTCGCAGCAACAAGCAATCAAGAAACCGGAAAGTACGTAGGAATAGAACAATGACCAGCGAAAACGCATCATCGAAAACCAAAAACGCCGCCACTGTGGGCACAAACGCAACAACCCAAGACGCTAAGGCCACAACCATCAAAGCGGCATTCCCCGTTGCCGCCGCAAAAGCAGCGTGCCAGCTTCCCGCATTTTTGGAACCCGAGCTTCGCACAACGTACAGCGACGATGCCGATCGCATCTTAGCCGGCTATGCTCAAACGCGCCCCACCACGTTGCGTGCGAACACATTGCGAGCAACAAAAGACCAGATTGCAGCTCAGCTTTCCGCCGAAGGCTTTTCTTATTGGGGCGTTGATTGGTATCATGATGCGTTCATTTTGGACGAAAACCCCAACGCAAACTTGTGGGATAGCGAACTCATCAAAGAAGGGCTTGTCTACGTGCAAAGCCTTTCCTCCATGCTGCCGCCGCTGTTCATGCGCCTGCGCGCGGGCATCGAAGTGCTTGATATGTGCGCAGCCCCGGGCGGAAAGACCACGCAGCTTGCCGCGCTGCTGCAAGGCTCAGCACATATTGCGGCTTGCGAGCAAAACGCCGTGCGCGCCGACAAGCTAGAGTTCAACCTGCGCAAACAGGGCGCGGAAAACGTTGCTATCATGCGCCAGGACGCACGACGCCTTGACAGCTTCTTCTCGTTCGATCGCGTGCTTTTGGACGCACCGTGTTCGGGGTCGGGCACGCTGAGCATTCACGACCCCAAACTGGGAAAACGGTTCTCCGAAGCACTCGTAAAAGACTCCTGCAAGAAGCAAGCGGCGCTGCTGGCAAAAGCGCTCGAGATCGTAAAGCCAGGTGGTGTGGTGCTGTATTCCACATGCTCGGTGCTCAAGCGAGAAAACGAAGATATTGTTTCCGCTGCCTTGAAGAAAGCAGCAAAGAAAGGCCGCTACATTATTGACGCACTGGATACGGACATGCTTGCGCAACAAGGCGTGCCGCTGCTGCCCTCCGCCATCGAAGGTGCTGTGACCGTTTGCCCCACCGAGCTGTACGAGGGCTTTTTCATGTGCCGCATCGCCCGCATGGCGTAGGCATCTCCGCAGCGCGCCCGCGGACGCGTCGGACGTAACAGGCGGGACGCGGCGGTTGCGACGGACGCAATCGCCGCGCTGCACCTGCGCGTCGCAACCATCTGCGCGCCGCAACCAGGTGCAGCATCGCAGACGCCATGCAGCACTAAAACCGCGCAACCGCCACACCCTTACCTAAGCGCCGCCAGCTCTTCTTCCGTAAGACGGCGGCTCTCGCCTTCCGCAAGTGCAGGGTCAAGCACCAGGGCGCCCATGGAAACGCGCTTGAGGTACACAACTTTGTTCCCGCGCGCTTCAAACATGCGTTTCACCTGGTGGTAGCGTCCTTCATGAAGCGTAACCAGCACTTCGTTCGCATGCTCTTCGCAGGGAATCTCCAACTGAGCCGGCAACGTAAGCTTATCGTCGCCGATATCAAGACCGTCGGCAAATGCCTGAGCATCCTCTGCCGACACATCGTGATCAAGGCGCGCAAAATACACTTTATCCACGTGCTTTCCCGGTGCTAAAAGCCTATGCGCCAGCTGACCATCGTTCGTGATAAGAAGCAGCCCCACGGTGTCTTTATCCAGGCGCCCCACAGGGAATAAATCCTTGCGTGCGCGGCCTTCCACCAGCTCAACAACGGTTTCCGAACCATCATCGCGCGTTGCAGACACCACACCTGCCGGCTTGTTCAGCATCCAATACTCGAACGGCGCATAGATAATAGGCTCGTGATTGCGCTCCACGACATCGGTTTCCGTGTCCACCTTGATATCAGCTTTGCGCACGCGCCACCCGTTCACGTAAATCTGGCCGTTGCGAACAAGCTCCTTCACTTCCGTGCGTGAGCCCAACCCCATGTCCGCTAAATATTTGTCCAGACGAAGCTTCATACGCCATCCTTTAATCCTAGATATTTGCTGGTATTTCGCTGATTGCCGCGCCATGCGCTCTCAATTTCGTAGGTATGTTACCATTCATCAGCGAAAAACTGTACAGAGATGCGACGCGCCAAGCAATTGCGCACCCCACGAAACAGCCCAGAAAGGGAACCCCATGGAAAAAGAACTCTTGATTTTGGTGCCGTTCAAAGAACATCATATGGAGCAGATTCGTGCGGCGGCAGGCGATCAGCTGGTCGTGCGTCAGTTCCCCCAGGGGCTTTCAGGCGCAGAAGCCACCGAAGTGCTTGCCACCGCAACAGCCATTGTTGGCGAGCCCGAAGTAGAAGACATTGCCGCAAGCAATACCGTGCAGTGGGTGCAGATGACCTGGGCAGGAACCGATAAGTACACGCGCAGCGGCAAGCCGTTCCCTGCAGGCGTGCAGCTGACAAACGCCGTGGGAAGCTACGGACACACTATCTCGCAATACGCGCTGGGTCAGGCGCTTTCCATTTGCCAGAACCTGGGGCGTTACGCAAAGCGCCAGGCAAGCGCGCAGTGGCATGACTTGGGAGGAATCGAAACGCTCGAAGGCGCGACCGTGCTCATTTTCGGCGCGGGAGACATTGGAAGCCATTGCGCCAAGCGCTTTGCGGGCTTCGATGCGCACATCATTGGCGTATGCCGCTCGACCGAAGCGAAACGCCCGTATTTCGACGAACTCTGCACGCTCGATGCGGCTGAACAGTTCATTCCCCAGGCCGATGTCATTATCGGCGCCATTCCCAACAACAACGCCACCGCTGGCTATTTCGACGCACGCCGCTTGGCGCTATGCAGGCCAAGTGCTGCATTAGTGAACGTCGGTCGCGGCAATTTCATCGATTGTCTGGCGCTTGATGCCGCCCTTTCCGCAGGTCAACTGCGCGGTGCAGCACTTGACGTCACCGATCCCGAACCGCTTCCGGAAAAACACCCCTTGTGGCAGCAAGAGCGCTGCCTGATAACGCCGCACTGCTCGGGCGGGGCTTTTGGCCGCCTGCCAGAAACCGAACAGCATATCTGCGACTTGACCTGCGAGAACATTCGCCGGTTCATTGCTGGTCAACCGCTCAAAAACCGCGTGTTCTAAGCCGTGCAGGGATTGACCCTCGCGCGGCTTCCCTGCCACCAGCTGTCTTCATGCCGCGCGTCGTGATAAAAATGGGGTACTTTTCTGTGGGTTTGCCACGGCTTACTTTTTCACGACCTGGGAAAACGTTGATTTTTTACCATCATAAAGACAAAAATCCACAGAAAAGTGGGTCATTTTTATCATCGAGTCAAAATTAAAGAGCAGGCGAAGGGGCGAAAAGAACAGCAACGCAAAAGGGCGAGAAGCACAACAGCTTCTCGCCCTTCGCATTCACTTGGCTCGCTTGACCCAAGCGCGCGTTCCTATTTCGCAACCGCCTTCGCCGTGAGCTGGTCATACTCGGCGTCGGTGAGCTGGTAGTTGTAGAACGTCTTGTAGTAACTCGTTACCGCGGTCTTCATATCGGTCGAGAACGCCTGCGGATAGCACAAGCGCGGGAACCACTGCAGACCCATGATTTGGTTCACCGTGGGCGGATTGTTCAGCCAAATGTAGGGGTCGCTGGGAACCTGATAGTAATTATTGTTCGCAATGGCGGAAATCTGAGCCCACGTCTCATCAGCGGCAACGGTGTCGTAGATACTCGTGGGGCCAAAGATGATCATGTCGGGATTCCACACGGAAATCTGCTCAAGGCTGATCTCGTTGCCCAAGCCCGAACCTGAAGCTTTCTCCACTTCAACCACGTTCGTGGCGCACATGTCCAAAATCGTGCCCTGGTACGAACCCTTCGCAATAGCGGCAAGACCGGATTCGCCCACCAGATAAGCCACGCGCACGCGCTGATCTTCGGGGATGGTACTCATGGCCTGCTCAACCTCTTGGTACGCGTTTGCGCAGTAATCGCCCAGCTGCTTGCCGCGCTCCGGCATGTTCAGCAGATCGCCCAGCATGGCATACGCCTCATCATACGTGGCAAGCGTAGCCTCGATATGCACGCACGGAATGTTCAGCTGCTGCTGCAGGTTGTCCAAATCTTCCGCCATGCCCTTCTTGGCCTCGCCCCAGTCAATGAGCAGTTGCGCACCCGTTGCAGCCACGGCTTCCTTATTCAAGTCGCCCTTGTTGCCAAAAATGGCACCTAAAACGGGAAGGCTCTGATACTGCGAGCCAATGTATTTTGCCTGTTCATCGGTAAGTTCTTGCGAAATGCCCACCATCAAGTCGGGTGCAAACGTCAAAAGCACCTGATTTGCGGTATGCCCCGAAGGAACCACTTTCGTGATGTTGGCGGGAACTTCAACTTGCCTGCCCAGCGAGTCGGTGAAGGTACGCGTTTCCGTGCTTGCCGATGCAGATGACGAAGCCGCGTCTTTCGAGCTTGCTGCCGAGCTGCTGCAGCCCGCCGCAAGGCACCCCGCTCCCAGCGCAAGCGCCACCGCAAGGGCGCATGCCAAAACCTTTGTTTTCTTCATTCCTTTCTCCTATCTTTTAGTTGTTGCATTTTTAAGCCTTTTATCGAATGCTTATGGATGCAATGCAGATTCTGGCGTGCAGGGTTGCCGTCATTTCATGTGAGAGCCTTGCTTCTCGTAAAGGAGTCTGGCAACCTGCCCCATTCGGGCGAGGCCGCGGATAAGCTGGATGAGGCCGGCCCCTGAGCCGTTCCTCGGATCTCTTCTAGGAGGTTGCGGTCCCGGATGCGGCAGCAGGAGCCCGCCGCCGACAGGAAGGGAAACCCATGATCTACGCAGGCGTGGACATCGCCAAGGCGGACCACGTGATCGGCGCCGTCGACGAGGCCGGGATCGAGGCCGCCAGGCCCATGGCCTTCAAGAACACGGAAGCCGGCTTCGAGAGGTGCATAGCGTGGCTGGAATCCGTCGCGCAGACAGAAGACGACGTCTTCGTCGGCATGGAGGCGACCGGGCACTACTGGATGGCCTGCTTCGCCTACCTCACGGCCGCCGGCTACAGGGTCTGCGTGGTCAACCCCATGCAGGTGTGCGCCATGCGCAAGCTCAAGGGCCTCTCCGGCGTGAAGAACGACCGCATAGACTCCCTCCTCATAGCCGAGACGCTCAGGCAGGGCGACTACGCCGAGACGAGGCTCGCCACCGACGAGATGCAGGCCCTCAAGCAGCTCACGCGCTACCACCAGGCGCTCAAGCAGGAGCTAGCGACCGTGAAGACCCAGGCCATCTGCGTGCTCGACGCCTACTTCCCCGAGTACGCGGGGCTGTTCTCCGACATGTTCGGGGCGGCGTCGCTCAAGGTGCTCTCCGAGTGCCCGACCCCCTCAGAGGCTGCCCGCAAGCGCGCCTCGTCGATAGCGAAGATGCTGTCGGAGGGGTCGCACGGCAGGCTCGGCGCCGAGAGGGCCGCCCAAATCAAGGCCGCGGCCAGGTCGTCCGTCGGCATCAGACTCGGCGAGGACGCCGCATCGTTCCAGATCAAGACGATGGTCTCCCAAATCGAGTTCCTGAACGCCACGATCGCCAAGGTGGAGCGGGAGGTCGAGGGTCTGCTCGATAGGATCGAGCCCAACATCACGACCATACCCGGCGTGTCAACCACGACCGGCGCGCAGATCGTGGCGGAGATCGGCGACGTCGAAAGGTTCAAGAACGCCGCTTCCATAGTGAAGTACGCGGGCCTCAACTCCGGCGTCGATGAATCGGGCAAGTTCTCCGCCGAGGGCGTCCCCATAACCAAGCACGGATCTCCCTACCTGCGGAGGTCGCTCTGGCTCGCCGCGAACCGCGCACGCCAGTTCGATCCCAAGCTCAAGGCCTTCTACGACAAGAAGCGGCGGGAAGGCAAACCCCATCGGGTGGCCGTGACCGCCTGCGCGAGAAAGCTGTGCCACATCGTCTACGCGGTCATGCGCGACGGGGAACCGTACGATCCGGGCAAATAAGCCGAGCTCGGCATCCCCGCTCCCACATCGCATGCGCGATGCGGCTCATTGCGCCCAAAAGCATTCGATTTACGGCTGTCAAAGTGCAGAAACGGATAATTCTCTCAGCATTCGAAAAACTACGGATTATCCCTTGACTTCATATAGCTGGTCTCCTTTCGTATAACAGAGCACCTTGGCTCATATACCCCATATCGCTTGCGGCTTCCCGTCTCAACTCGCGCCCTAACCGCCAATCTCGCTTACCGGCACGCACACGCGCACGCGATCGTCATACAACGAGTTGACCTCAACGTCCACGCCGTAAATGTCGCTTACCAGCTCCTTCGTAATCACGTCTTTCGGGTCGCCGAACGCCTTCAAGTGACCCCACTCAAGCACTAACGTCTTATCGGCATACAAAAACGCCTGATCAGGCTGATGCGTTGACTGCACAATGCTCATGCCTTCGCGCGCAAGCTGCCGCACGCACGAAAGAACGCGCACCGTGTTGCCGTAATCCAGCGCGCTGGTTGGTTCGTCCATAATGATGGTGTGGGCGTCCTGAGCAATGGCGCGCGCGATAAGCACAAGCTGCTGTTCGCCACCGGAGATCTGCGTGTACGTGCGCCCCGCCAAGTGGCCAATGCCCACACGCTCCAGCGCCGCATACGCGCGCTCCACATGCTTCTTGCGCGGAGAACCGACAATTCCCAGGTCGTGGCCCGTGCTCATGATGACCACGTCAAGCACGCTGTAGTCATACACCGGCGCGTGAGACTGCGGAATGTAGGCAATTTCCTGTGCGCGCTGACGGATGTTCAGCTTGCTCAGGTCCTTCCCGTTCACCAAAATACGACCCGTATATCCGCTGTTCAACCCCAAAATGCACTTGAAAAGCGTAGATTTTCCCACGCCGTTGGGACCCAGCACGTTCACAAGCGTGGCATCAGGAATCTCCAGATTCAGGTCAAACAGCACCGGATGATTGCCGTACGAAAAGTTCAGTCGTTCGATCGTAATACTCATTTAGATCTTCTTCTTTCGCGTGATCAGGTACAAGAAGAAGGGGGCGCCAATGAACGCCGTCAGGATGCCAATGGGGATTTCCGCCGTGGTCAACAGGCGCGAAACGTCATCGACGATAAGCAGGAAGCCCGCGCCCATAAGCATGCTCGTTGGCATGAGCTTGCGATAATCGCAGCCCACCACCATGCGGCACAGATGCGGAATGACCAGACCAACCCAGCCAATCATACCCGTCACGGCAACGCTTGCAGCAGTGACCAGCGTGGCGGCAAGCGTGACCACCAAGCGAATACGACGCGCGTTCACGCCCATGGTAGCCGCTTCGTCATCGCCCATGGTCAGAATGTTGATGCGCCAGCGCATGACGAAAAGCACCACCAAGCCCACCGCCATGAACGGCAGCGCCATAAGGACGTCCTTCATCTGGATGCTGGTCAGGCTTCCCATGAGCCAATACGTAATGGCAGGAAGCTGATCGGCGGGGTCGGCTACCAACTTGGCAAACGACACCCCCGCCGAGAACAGCGAGCTCACCATAACGCCCGCCAGCACCGTCACCAGAATGCGGTTGCCCTTCGCGCGATTGCTTATCATCAAAACAAGCAGCACCGTAAACATGGAGAAGGCAAAGGCGAAAGCCGAAATGCCGAAACTCCCCATGCCCACAAGAATGGAAATAGCGGCACCGAGCGCGGCACCTTGCGACGCACCCAGAATGTCAGGCGATGCAAGCGGATTTTGAAAGACGCCTTGGAACGCGGCGCCCGCCGCGGCAAGGCAGCAACCCACAAGCAGCGCCATGATGATGCGCGGCATGCGCACGTTGAAGAAAAGCGCTTCAGCTTGCGCAGTCCAAGTGGGTTCGATGGCATTCGTGTTCGCGAAAAACTGCGTAACACGATTTGCCATCATGGAAAATGCCTGGTCAACCTCAATAGGAAAACGACCAAGCATAAGCGAGCAGATGAAAGCCACCAAGATGAATACCACCAAGAGAACAGTCACGAGACGCATACGTGCGTTACCGGCACGCACGACTTTTTCTGCAGGCGAA
>CAKTXN010000010.1 GCA_934630905.1 uncultured Eggerthellaceae bacterium | reverse complement strand
ACGACCACGAAGGGCTATCGCTCTATGGAATGCCGCTCTTCGCTGGCAATATCGTGCCTTTTCTTGTCCGCCAACTTTTCTGCGCAAAGGACATATGCTTTTACCGGAACATGCCTCTGATTTTCCTTACAACATAACGTAACGCAAGGAGCGGATGCGCGTATAGCATCCGTGGTCCTGCATATGACATGATTTCTTTAATTGCCACTCGCATATCGGGTTTGTAGCAGTGAATGAGGCATTCCTTGCAGTTTCCCTTATGCTCATGAGGACATCTTGCCGTTCTTTCCAGGGAATACGCAAGCACTGCGCTGCATTGTTCGCACAGCAAATCGTCCCCTGCGTTCCTGCCTCTATCTCCACCTGTGCTCTTGCAGTTAGTTCCATGATGATTTGCACAATACATTTGCGTCATAACACGAAGGGTTTGATCATCGCGCCCAAAGGTCTTTTCATTCATGCTTGTTCCTTTTTGGAAATTGGACAAATGAATGTTATCATAGAGAGCTCGCGGCAAAAACAATCCTACCTGTCGCAGACAGCTCAACTATTTCAAGGAACCATACGTGATAATCTGCTTACTACCAAACTCAATGCAACGAATAAGGGTGTTCTTGCTTCGATAGCACCTTGCAACAAACATAATTTGCAACAACAACGAAAGGCACACTATGACCATTGGTGTTATGCTCATCAACACGGGAACTCCCGACGCTCCAACCATTGAAGCTATAAAGCCTTACCTTTCAGAGTTCCTTATGGACCCTTACATCATTGGAGCACCGTACCCTATACGAAAATCAATCGTCTCACACATTGTTTCGAAGCGTCCAGAGCACACGGTAGAGAACTATCGTGCGTTTTGGATGCCAGCCGGCTCCCCTTTCCTACTTACCAGCAAGCAACAAGCTCGCCTGCTTCAGGAAGCACTCAACAGCAATTCCGACAATCGCACATACCGCGTTGTGCTTGCAATGCGCTACGGCAACCCTAGCATCTCATCGGGCCTGGAAGCGCTTCGTCAAGAGAAATGCACCGATATTGTGCTGCTGCCGCTCTATCCGCAAAACGTAAAAGTCTGTGCTGGCTCCTGCTTTAAGGAAGCACGAAAGCAACTTAAGAAACTTGAAAAGCAGGGCTGGAAGCCCCCTATCCATGAGATTCGAAGCTTCCATGATATTCCTGCCTACCGTAACGCCTTGAAGGAGCAAATCAGTCAATATTGGACATGTGTACCTGGTTCAAAACTCGTCGTAAGTTTTCATTCCACTTTGCTTTCAGACATAAAGAAAGACCCCACCTATCTCAACCAATGCAGGCAAACAAGGGAATGGATTGCCGATGATTTAGGGTTACGTTCTCAGGATGTAATCTTGAGTTTTCAAAGCAGATTTGATTCGCGCGCTTGGCTCTCACCCTTTACGGAGCAGGTGGTAAAAGATCAGCTTGATCAAGGCGTATCGGATATTTGCGTGGTGTGTCCAGGCTTTGTGGCAGACAATATTGAAACAACAATCGAAATCAACAGAGACTTACGCAATTACGTTGAAAATGCGTTTGCTTTTTGCAGCGAGTCGAAAGGTGGCAAAGCCGCATCGAACCCAAACAGACGCGTCACCTTCACCTATGTTCCCGCTTTAGGTTGCAATCCTGAGCTTATCGAGGCACTTCGCATTGCGGTAACGAATTCGACTGATTAATCGGAAACCACGCACGAACAAAACGCCAGATTCGATGGTTGAAAACGAAAAAAAGGCCGTGCCAGGGCAATCACCCCAGCACGACCTTTTGCAATGCACGAATCGTTTCGACCGAATAAAAACTCTCGCGTGTTAACAGCCGTCAACAACTACCCTTCAATAGCAATCGTGCGTGCTTCATCAAGCTTTGGCTGCTCAACCTTTTTCGGAACAGTGATAATCAACGTACCATTTTCGAAGCGAGCCTTGATCTCCGCTTCATCAATGTCTTCGCCAACATAGAAGGACCTGCTGCATTGACCGCTGAAACGTTCTTTACGAACCCACGTATCCTTCTTTTCGGACTTATCTTCAGTCTCGGTTTCAGTGTGAGCCTTAATGGTAAGAACGCCGTCCTTCAAATCGGCGGTGACGTTTTCCTTCGAGAAGCCAGGAAGATCAACAATCAGTTCATAGCCTGTCTCGGTCTGCTTGATATCGGTATGCATGATCGCCGAGGGCGTATGCTGTACTGGAGCGCTTCCAAAGAACGATTCGAAGGGGTCAGTCATCATTTCGTTGAAGAAATCGCGAGTACGAGGAACTAACAGTGCCATAATGAATCATCTCCTTGTTTGCTGCCGCCTACTTGCGGCTCATTTCTTATGACATGTTCGTTATAGTCCCCTACCGCTCTCAATGCAAGCGATATTTTAGAATGCCACCATTATGTAATCTTTGTTGCCTTCACGTAATAAATCTAAGTGCATTGGACTCATATATATAACTATAGGCACGGTTAAAGCTCCTGAAAAAACAGAGCACACAACCGCCCGTACTGCGCGAATGAAAAAACGGGATGCAAGCAAACACCTGCATCCCGCACTTTACTTCAAACAACAGCAACCACGTTGACATTCTCACCTGCGATAACATTAATCGATGTTCAAGGCTTCGAACGCCTTCAACCAATCGCCAGGAATACGTTTTTCGGTTTCCTCGGACCAAATCAGATTAATGCGAGCATAGGGCAGCTCATCGGCAACGGGAACAAACGCTACGCGATCGTCAAAGTGGCTGCGGCGCTGGCTCAAAACCATGGATACGCCCGCACCTGCTTCAATTTGAAGAATCAGGCCGTCAACGTCATCGCAGTACGCTTCTTGGGCAATCTCAATGCCGGCCTTCTCGAAGATGTCGGTAAAGAACATATGCATAGACGCCATGTTTTTCGGACTCGGAACAATTATGCTTTCCTTGGCGAACTGCTCCAACGTAACCGATTCCATTTTCGCAAACGGATGATCAAGGGGGCATACAATCTCATACACGTCTCGGTCAATGCAAATAGTCTTGAAGCCATCGTAAAGACGATCTTCAACAACAATACCCACGGCAGCGTCAATCTCGCCCGATTCAAGCTTCTCTCGGAGCGTCAAATGCATCAAGGGCGTATAAACAGGCGTAATATTCGGTGCGTATTTACGCAGAGCGCGCGTGATATAGGGAGACTCGTCTTGAGCGGCGTTGTAACGCGTGCCAATCGTCATCGTGCGCATCGGCTTTCCCTTGGCCTTGTTGATAAGGCTAATGGTGTCTTCGTAATCGCGCTCGATTTTATGTGCACCGCGCGCGAAAATCGCACCAAAGCGTGTCAGTTCAATCTCGTTTCGATTGTTGTTGATAAACAACGAAATGCCCAGCTCTTCTTCCAGCTCGGAAATGCTTTGGCACAGCTCATCTACTGATATGAACAACTTGTGCGCGGCAAGATCGTAATCGAGCTTATCAGCCAAAGTAAGAAAATCAGTAATCGTAGAAATACGCATGTTGTCGCCTCCTGAACAATGGGAACAAGCAAGTTGCTCTTTATTATATCCCGTAGAAGAGCGTCCATTCGCGTAAGATAATGCAGAAGCGAAAATAAGCTGCAGAAGGCGGAAGGACGCTTCAGAGCAAGCGCGCCGGAATAAAAATGACCGTTTGAAAACTGCGCCTGAAACCGCTTGAAAAAAAACAATGTATCAGCAAATCCCCGTAACGCTTTACGCGCAACCGAATTGTCGTAGAATACAAATAAAACGAAGGGCGGCACGAAAGGAGCATCTTGTTATGGATATGGATATCGTTGTTTCTCAAGAAGACGTTAAAACAAACGTACAACTCGTAAGAAACGGCAAACCAACGCCGTGGCTTATTGGCGCCGCCGCACTTGAAATTGCGGCAGATATTTCACTTGCCTACTGCGCTTATAAGCTGTTCAAGCTATTCAAGAAATAAAATCTCTGGTAAAAAGAAGTCGCTACAAAACCAACCATGAGTAATCCACCAGCCTTTTACGGAAATTACGGCTGGCAGAGGCGTTTCGCGCTTGCAGAATGTTTCATAATGATTACGTCTGCAAGTGCTTGTTTTTTCGCAGTCATATACAGAAAGCCGTCATTTGACAACGGTATTGCGTGAAAGGACATTGTTTTCATGGAAACATTCGGCATCGAAGAGCTTGGCATAGCCCAGCCGAAAGCGGTTTATCGCAATCTCGGTATTGCGCAACTGGTTGAGCGCACGCTCGAACGAGGCGAAGGCCAACTGAGCGAATCGGGAGCGCTTGTTGTCAAAACAGGCAAGTACACCGGTCGTGCCGCAAAGCATAAGTTCATCGTTGACACCCCCGGCGTTCACGATGACATCAACTGGGGTAGCGTTAATCAGCCGATTTCGCGCGAGAAATTCGATGCACTGTGGAATCGCGTTGCGGAATACCTGAACGAAAAAGAAGTATTTATCTTCGATGGCTTTGCTGGCGCCGACATGAACTGTGCGAAGGGCTTCCGCATCGTAAACGAGCTTCCCGCTCAGAACCTGTTTATCCATCAACTGCTACGCCGTCCTACGGCTGAGCAGCTTGAGACATTTGAAGCTGACTACACTTTGATTGCCGCACCTGGTTTCAAGTGCGATCCCGAACGCGACGGCGTTATTGGCGACTGTGCCATCATCCTTGATTACGAAGCGCATAAAATTCTGATCGCCGGCTCGGGCTATGCAGGCGAAATCAAAAAGAGCGTTTTCAGCACCATGAATTATATTTTGCCTAAAATGGGAATTATGCCCATGCATTGCTCCGCGAACATGGATCCCGAAAACGGCACGACTGCCGTATTCTTTGGCCTTTCCGGCACAGGCAAGACCACCCTTTCTGCCGATCCGAACCGTCTTCTTATCGGCGACGACGAGCATGGTTGGTCTGACAATTCCGTCTTCAACTTCGAAGGCGGTTGCTACGCGAAGTGCATCAACCTTTCCGCAGAAGGCGAACCCGAAATCTACAACGCCATTAAATACGGTTCTCTCGCAGAAAACATTGTTATGGACGAGCAGACACGCGAGTTCGATTTCGATGACGAAAGCCTGACCACCAATACGCGTGTGGGCTACCCCATTGATTACATCCCGAACGCTGTGCTGGAAGGCGTTGGCGAGGCACCGAGCACGGTGATTTTCTTGACCGCTGATGCGTTTGGCGTTTTGCCACCCGTTTCCAAACTCACGCTTGACCAGGCAATGTACTACTTTGTTTCGGGATTCACCAGCAAGGTTGCTGGCACGGAGCTGGGCGTTACCACACCTGAACCCACGTTTAGCGCCTGCTTTGGCGAGCCCTTCTTGCCGCTGCATCCGGCAAAGTATGCCGAAATGCTCAAGGATCGCGTCTTAGCCACAGGCGCCAACGTGTACCTGGTAAATACGGGTTGGAACGGCAAGGGCGAGCGCATGAAGCTTCGCTATACGCGCGCTATGGTCACGGCTGCTTTGAACGGTACTATCGAAAACGCCGAATTCGTTGAGGATACCTCTTTCGGGCTAGCTATCCCCACTTCTATTGAGGGCTGCCCCGATGAGGTTCTTATTCCCAAAAACAGCTGGGACGACGAAGCTGCTTACGAAGAATCCGCCCGCAAGCTTGCTCATATGCTCAACGATAACTTCCAAAAGAAATATGCCGACCACATGAGCACCGAAGTTGCTGCTGCCGGTCCGCGTTTGGCGTAATTCCCAGCCGAGCACGCTGCTCGTTGATGCGATTCACCCAAGAGCGTCCTTCGGGACGCTCTTTTGGTTCCTAAGCAAAATCCTCGCATTGACGCGCTCGTTTCACTCACGCGCGAACGTTATGACGTGTCACGTCAATTCCGCCTCTTGCCTGCTATCGTTTTTCAACGATCAACTTGTTGACAAAAGGTGGGGTAATTTGTCAACAAACCGAATTAGCCTCCAAAGACCGCCAGCAAAAAGCCCGCCGCAACAGCAGACCCAATAACACCTGCAACGTTGGGCCCCATGGCATGCATGAGCAAGAAGTTCGTCGGATTCGCTTTTGCGCCCTCCATCTGGGAAACGCGTGCCGCCATGGGAACGGCGGAAACGCCTGCAGAGCCAATAAGAGGGTTGATTTTCCCACCAGAAATCTTGCACATAACTTTGCCCAACACCAAACCACCGAATGTTGCAAACTCGAAGGCAATAAGACCCAGGATGATAATAAACAGCGTCTGTGGTGTTAAGAAGCGCTCCGCAACAGCAGTAGCACCAACGCTTACCGCCAGGAAGATGGTCACGATATTCATCAAAGCATTTTGTGCAGTGTCAGACAGGCGCTCCGTAACACCCGTCACACGGAAAAGATTGCCCAGCATCAAACAGCCAAGAAGCGGCGCCACGCTGGGAAGCAGCAAACAAACGAAGATGATAACGATAATGGGGAATAAAATAAGCTGCCGCTTTGTTACCGGACGCAGCTGCTCCATCTTAATCTTGCGCTCTTCTTCCGTGGTCAAAAGACGCATCAGTGGCGGCTGGATCAGCGGAATCAGCGCCATATAGCTATACGCCGCAATAGCAATGGGAGCCAAATAATCCGGCGCAAGTTTAGAGGTGAGCCAAATTGCGGTAGGTCCGTCCGCGCCGCCGATAATGCCAATCGATGCAGCGACATTCGGTTCAAACCCAATGGCAATCGCCAAGATGAAAGCACAAAAGATTCCGAACTGCGCGGCAGCACCTAAAAGCAAGCTCTTGGGGTTGGCCAACAACGGTGCAAAATCCGTCATGGCACCTACGCCCAAGAAAATGAGCGAAGGATACAAACCTGATTTAACGCCAATGTAGAGAATATCAAGCAGGCCGCCATCATGAAAAATATCGGTGATTGTCACGGAGCCGGCAATATAGCCATCCCAAAGCTCGGGATGATACAAACCAGAACCCGGCAGATTTGAAAGCAGCATGCCAAACGCAATGCCAACCAGCAGCAATGGCTCGAACTGCTTTTTAATGCCTAAATATAAAAGAACACACGCGACAGCGATCATGATGATCGGGCCAAAAGCCGCGGCAAGATTGTCAAATAACCCTGCAGATGAATCCCATGTAAGCAGCTGGGCAATGCCCGTTGTCTTCGCAAGGTTTCCGAGGACTTCAAGAATGTTATCCACGGTTTACCCCTAAATGGTCATAAGGGCGTCATCGGTTGCAACAACGGCGCCTTTTTCAACAAGGATCTGCTTAACCGCGCCCGCACACGGCGCAACAACTTCTACGTTCATCTTCATTGCTTCCATAACGGCAACAACATCGCCTTCTGCAACGGAATCCCCCACCTTGACCTCAAGGGAAACGATGTTACCCGGCATAGGAGCAGGAACCGGCGTTCCAGCGCCAACTGCAACAGGGGCTACGGACGCCGATTCAACAGCTGCAACAGGAGCTGTGGTCGCAGGAGCGGCAACGGCTGCCGCAGGCGCCTTCGCCTCATACTCGTCAAGGATCATAGCTTCGCCGTTTTCAACCTCAACCTCAAACGTACGATCGCGCAAAGTAACAATGTATTTCATTATTTGACCTCTTTAATGCTGATAAACCTCAGCTCGTTGATGGGTTTCTTCAATTCATCGGCGACAATCGCCATAATCATTGCGGCATCTCGCAAATCGGTGTCATAAAGCTTGATATCTCCCGCACTACCCGGAGCAAGCGGTTGCGCAGTTTCATTGGATGAATCATTCGCCGCAACGTCGTCCTTGCAACCTGCAGTTGATGCTTTCTTCACCGGAGGCTCATCGGTAAGCTTCGTCAGAATTTTAATGACGAACATTAAAAGAATCAGCACGAAAAACACGGTAAGAATGCCCACGAGCGAATATATACCTGCTTCAGCGAGCGACATTATTCCATCACAGCCTTAATACTATAGGAGACAATTTTTTCTTCATCTTTCTTGCGGGTCTCAAAAAACGTTTCTGCAACCTGAGGAAACACAATGTATGAAAGAACATCCTCTTCGCAACGAGATGTGCTGCCTAACTCTTCTTGCGCTTTTTCGAACGTATCGGTGGGAAGCGTATCGGCATAACGGCCCACAAGAGGCTGCTCATCGCCCAAAATCATCGCACGAATCTCGGGATCAATAGGCGCAGGCGTTTTTCCATATTCACCACGGCAATACGCCTTCACTTCATTGGAAACGTTTTTATAACGCTCACCAGCTAAAACGTTATTGACAGCTTGATTGCCTACAATTTGAGATGTTGGCGTCACCAAGGGAGGATAGCCCAGATCCTTGCGCACACGCGGCGTTTCCTTCAATGCTTCCTCATATTTGTCCAAAGCATTCATCATCTTGAGCTGGGAAAGTAAATTCGAAAGCATGCCGCCCGGAATCTGATGTTCAAGACAGGCAGCATCGGTACCCATGGATATGGGATTCAAAGTACCATCTTCCAGATATTCGCCACGAACTTCTTTGAAATATTCCGCAAGCTCAAACAGGGTTTTCGTATTCAAACCTGTCTCAAAACCCATCTCGTTGAGCGTTACGCACAGTGTTTCGGTTGCCGGCTGAGAAGTACCTCCGCTCATCGGTCCAAGAGCGGTATCAATCACATCGGCACCCGCTTCTACTGCACGCAGATACGTCATATACGCCGTGCCAGTTGTAGAATGCGTGTGGACAATAAGAGGCAAATCAACAGCAGATTTGATGCCAGAAACTAAATCGAACGCTTTCTGCGGAGTCAAAATACCCGCCATATCTTTAATGCAGAGAGTGGACACACCCATGGCCTTCAGCTCTTCGGCCATTTTCACATACGCTTCAATCGTGTGCACGGGGCTTGTGGTGTAGCAAATGGTACCCGAAGCAATTGCGCCCGCCTTAAGCGTGGTTTCAACAGCAACTTTTAAGTTCTCAAGATCGTTGAGCGCATCGAAAATGCGAATGATATCAATACCATTGCGAACAGACGCTTCGACAAAACGACGAACAATATCATCGGGATAATGCTTATAGCCCAAAATGTTCTGACCACGCAAGAGCATCTGGAGTTTCGCATTTGGCATTGCGGCACGCAGCTTGCGCAAACGCTCCCAAGGATCTTCGTTTAAGTAGCGAAGGCACACATCGAACGTGGCGCCACCCCAACATTCAACAGAATAATAACCCGCTTGATCGATTTTGCTCAAAACCGGAGCCATCTTGTCGAACGAAAGACGAGTCGCAATGAGGCTCTGCTGAGCATCGCGCAGGACAGTCTCAGTAAAGCCTACTCTTTGTTTCGTCATGAAATTACCTTTCCCATTTCTGAGGAATCAAAATCAGGTATCAAAATTGCATTCGATGATTTTATCCTAGTTTCCTTGTATCTCCCGATTATTAACCCGTTATTTACTGCGGACACAGTTTTGGCACACCAAACACGCTTTTGAACGCTACAATAAGCTCTCAAGACAACTTCGAAGAACGAAAAGGTAGACATGAATCAGTCGCAAGAGCATGAACCTCTTACCCCCACCCTTCTTTTGCAGCTTGCAGCGCCCCATACCTGGCCAGCTGCAATCATGCCAACGCTGGTTGGCACTGCGCTGGCCCTGCATGACGTGGGAACGATTTCCGTTTCGCTCGTACTTGCTGTTTTGGCGATTGTCATTTGCATGCAATCCGCCGTAAACACCCTCAATGACTATTTCGATTTCAAGAAAGGCGCCGATACTGCCGAAAACCAGGTGGACAAAAATGATGCCGTGTTGGTCTTCAATAATGTGAACCCGAAATCGGTAAAGCGCTTTGCCATTGTTCTGATTGTTCTTGCCTTCGTGATTGGTTCGTACGTCATTTATCGCGCTGGCTGGATTCCTTTCGTCTTGGGCGTGATTGGTGCGGCGGTACTGTGTTTGTATTCAGGGGGGCGTCTTCCCATTTCCTACCTGCCTATTGGAGAATTCGTGAGCGGCTTTACCATGGGAACGCTCATTTTAGTGGCAACGTATCAAGCGCTCACCTTAACGCTTTCGTGGGAAGCGTTCGTTTGGAGCATTCCCGTGCTTATTGGCATTGGGCTCATTCTCATGACGAACAACACCTGCGATATCGAGAAAGATGTCGAAGCGAAGCGCAAGACTCTCTCCGTTGTGGTTGGCAGGAAAAAAGCGCGCAAGCTCTATCATGCAGCGTTGTATAGCATGGTACTCTTAGTGGTGTTCTTCGGGTGCATCTGGTGGACGAAAGGGCTGGTCATTGTTCCGTTCGCACTTTTAGCGCTGTATCCTTTCGGGAAGGCATTGGTAGCAAATCCACTCGTATTGCAATCGCGCGTTGCAGCTATGAGCCAAATCTTAACCGTAAACGTAGTGGTAGATACGTTCTACGCAGCGCTTATCCTTTGCGATGTTTGCGGTTCACTCACGTTTTAGTTAGTTACCTCAACGTTCAACGCAAGGCACGAAACATGCACGCCGCAAAATCTAGTGCCACACGATAGGCTGCAAGGTGCCAACTTCTTCTTGAACGCGCTTTGCAAAACGGTCAAGGCCAAAAGACGAAAGTAGTTCCTCCGGCGTTGCAGGTTCATCCACATCGATGATTTTGCCAATAAATGCAATATGGCCCAAAAGCGCAGCAGGAGACCGATACGTTGCAAGCATTTCCTGAAGTGAAGCGTCTTTGTCGCGTTTCGAAAGACGTCTTCCCTGATCATTGACGAATAAGGGAACATGCGCATAATCAGGTGCCGCATGCCCCAGCTGTTCAAGAAGGAACATCTGCTGAGGCGAAGAGGTGATAAGATCATAACCACGCGTTACCGAAGTGACCCCCTGCGCGGCATCATCAACAGTCACCGCAAGCTGATAAGCGAACATCCCATCGGCACGACGAATCAAAAAATCACCGCATTGCAATGCAAGATTTTGTGAGAAATCGCCCTGAATCGCATCATGAAACGCATATGTCTTATCGGGAACAACCAAACGAAACGAAGGATGCTTCTCTTTTCCCTTTTCAAGCCGTTGTTCAGGCGTTAAATTGCGGCATGTTCCTGGATAGACGTTTTTGTCGCCTAAATGCGGAGCCGAAGCAGCAGCTTTCAGATCGGCGCGCGAACAGAAACAGGGATACACGCCGCAACGCTGCGCAAGCAAATCATAGGCATACTGATACGCCTCTTCCCTATCATTCTGATAGTAGGGTCCATCGTCCCAGGTCAGACCAAGCATTTCGTAATCCGCTTGAACTCGATCAATAAATTCCGTGCGCGAACGGTCGCGATCAAGGTCCTCGATACGAAGAACAATCTTTCCATTTTGGGATTTTGCAATAAGCCACGCAAGAAGCGATGCGTAGATATTACCCGCATGCATGCGACCCGTAGGAGAAGGCGCGAACCTTCCCACCACGGGTCGCGCATCTTGGACGGAAATGGTTGACAACGAATCGGACACGAAGCGTTCCTTGCCTACTTCAGGGTTATCTCACGCGTGTACTTTTCATTCGTTTAGGCGTTTTGCGCCGAGCGAACAAAAGCGCGACCCTGATGAAATGCTGTCAAATTCGTTTGAATCGTTTTAGGCGGAACACGCTGGGAAATAACGTCTTCCCAAATAGACTCATCGAAACCAAGGAACACCGATAGAGCACCCAGCAGGGCAACGTTGCTTGCTTTGGCCGTGCCGGCATCGGCGGCAATCTGAACAGCGGGAATCAGCAAAGCGCCTTGTTCTGCAAGTGTCGCCTGCGGCTTTTCGGGCATTTTTTGCGCACCCGTCAGAACCGTCATGGGGGTGATCGTCTCATCGGAAACAAGCATCTTGCCGCCCTCCTTCAGATACGGAAGGTTGCGCAAAGCTTCAGTCGTTTCGAAAGACACAACGAAATCGCTATCACCCAAATCAGCAATCATGGACTCCACGCTTTCGCCGAAACGAACCGTGGTCGTAACGGATCCGCCGCGCTGGGCCATGCCGTGAATTTCAGAGACCTTTACATCCAAACCAGCCGCAAGAGCAGCACGCGCAAGCAGGTCAGCAGCAAGAATGGTTCCCTGGCCGCCCACGCCACACAAAAGAACAGTTGTGGTAGACATCTTGATAACCTCTCTTCGATAACCTGCGATTATGCAAAATTATTGTCAGCCGTAAGCTGCTGGATAGCATGAACGCCGCAGTACTGAGCGCATTGACCGCAGCCAATACACTGCTGATCGTCGATATGTGCATGACCTGCGCTATCCTTGGAGATAGCGGGGCATCCCAATGAACTGCACACGCCGCAAGCAGTGCAGTCAGCAGTTACGGAATGCGCCGCATCGCGCTTACGCGTAAGCAAAACACAAGGATGACGGAAAATGAGCACCGATAACTCGGAAGAAGACGTAGCTTCTTTCAGCGCTTGACGAACATCCTTCACCACATAGGGGTCAATAACGCATACATCGTTTATGCCCAGCGCGCGCACCACGCCTTCCAAATCAAGCTCGCGTGAAGGCCTGTTCTGCAACGTTACGCCGTTGAAGGGATTGCCCTGACGGCCCGTCATAGCGGTCGTGCGGTTATCAAGGATGCACACCGTGCCCTGCCCGCAGTTGTAAACCGTGGAAATAAGCGAGCTCAAGCCGCTGTGCCCAAACGTGGAGTCGCCAATAATAGAAACCACGGGACGATGCTCAATGCCTTCGCTTGCCACTTCGTAGCCATGTGCCATAGAGATGGAAGCACCCATGTCAATGCAAGCATGCATAGCGGAAAGCGGTGCGAGCGTACCCAGCGTGTAACAACCAATATCACCCATGACCAGCGCTTTCATGCGGCTCAGCTCACGGAACACCACACGATGAGGACATCCGGCGCAAAGCGCAGGCGGACGACCGGGCAGATTTTCGGGTGCTTGCTTTCGGGCAGGAAGTTCGCGACCGAATGCAGCCTTGATAACGCCCACCGTCAGCTCACCTTCAGAGGGAATGCCGCACGGCGCAGCAGAAACAGCAACGCCCGTTGCGCGCACGGCATCGATCAGATACGTCGATCCTTCTTCAACCACATATACTGCGTCAACGCTTTGGGCGAAATCATTAAGCGCCCGCTTAGGAAGCGGCCAAGAAACTCCCAATTTGAAAATAGAAGCATCGGGCAAAGCCTCGCGAACGTGCTGATACGCAGCACCGGCGCAAATGACGCCAATTTCTTTCGAGCCCGAGAATACCTGGTTGTAAGGGCATGTTTCGACCCATTCCTCAAGCTGCTCGATGCGCTGAAGCTGAACAGTGCGGCGCGGTTTGGCGAAAGCAGGCATCATGACCCACTTCGACGGTTCCACTGGAAGGTTCTTCAGCGGAACTTCAACGCGCTCCCCTACTTGAACAGGTGTTTTCGTGTGAGAAATACGAACGCTCGAGCGAATGAAGAACGGCACGTCAAAGCGTTCGGACAGCTCGAACGCGTCTTTCGTGAATTGATACGCTTCCTGCGAATTTGCCGGGTCAAGCATGGGGACCTTAGCTGCCGCGGCGTAATAATGGGAGTCTTGCTCGTTTTGAGAAGAATACATACCTGGATCGTCGGCAGCCAAAACGACCATGCCGCCATGAACGCCGGTGCACGCCGCCGTAAACAGCGGATCGGCCGCCACGTTCACACCAACATGCTTCATGGTGGATAGAACGCGCGCACCCGCAATACTTGCACCCACAGCGCTTTCAACAGCAACTTTCTCGTTTGTCGCCCATTCGGCGTACACGTTATCGTAAGCACCCAACGCTTCAAGCGTTTCCGTTGAAGGAGTGCCCGGATACGCAGATGCGAAACGAACGCCCGCCTCCCATGCGCCGCGCGCAATAGCTTCGTTACCCGAAAGAAGTTCCATTACATTCACCTACGATTCAAAAATCAAGCAAAACGTACCGATTTGAATAGCATCGCCGTTTTTAAGCAGCTTTGTGTCCACCGCTTCATTGTTGACCCAAAGGCCGTTATACGAATTTCGGTCGGTAATAACGTATCCCTTATCCGTTGATGCGATAAGCGCATGTTCGCGCGAAACCGTCATATCGTTCAGGAAGATATCGCACTGAGGGCTGCGTCCAACGCTTGAAACCGTACGCGTGAGCTCGAAGGCACAGCCGCATTGCGGACCGCGCACAACGCGCAATAAAGCCTTCTTTGCGGGAACACTTGCCGGAGCCTGCACGGCATCGACCGCCACGGGCGTGAATTTTTGCGTTGCCTCTAAATAATGATAGCCACAAGAGGCGCAAGATACCGAACCTTGCTCTCTTTTGGCGCCGCATACCGGGCAAAATTCATCCATAACAGTCTCCTTACCACGAAGTTCTATCGATAATCAGCGGAGTAGTGTTCACCAAAACAGAACTCGCACTTGTTTGCTCATGAGAAAAACCCGCAAATATGCGTTGAAACCAGATTCCTATTCCCTCAAACATATTAGGAGCGGCAACATCCTCGCAGCTTATTATAGTAACAGTAGCAAGCACTTCGTTGTGCTGCTTAAACGTCAACGTACCCAGCTTATCGCCCACGTGAACATCTTCTGTCACCTTATTGAACTCAACTTCTTGCGAAACATTGCCCTGCAAGTCGAAGAGCGGGATTGTCTGATCGGGATCATCCACCGTTGCGGCTATGGTTTTATCAATCCAGCCTTCATGGGCCACATAAGCAACAACGGGAACACTCTGCTCTTGTCCGTTTTTCGTAACGGTAGCGGTTTCGGTGGAATTGATTATCTGGTAGTTCTTCTGATGAGCAAAAACCCAGTCAAAGAGCGTTTCGCAATCGGTAAAGCGCTGATTCTCGCTGGAAGAATTGATGACAACGGCAATGTAGGTCTTTCCGCTTCGCTCACACGCACCGGCAAAAGAAGCCCCCGCAAGAGCGGTGTAACCCGTTTTGATACCGCAGGCGCCTTCGTATTCATCAAGCATCAAGTCCGTTGATTCAAGATTGATTTCTGCTTTTTTCCCCTCGCGCGTCAAGACAACCTGAGCGCTCGATTGGCGAACAATGCCACGAAACACCTCGTTTTGCATAGCGTGCGCGCACATAATAGCAACATCGCGTGCCGTGCTGTGAAGGCTTCCCGCATATGCATCAAAATCAAGACCATGGGGATTCTCGAATACCGAATGCTCCATCCCCAGCTGGTCGACTTTCTCGTTCATCTTTTCAGCAAACGCCTGAACAGCACTTTGTCCGGAAACCGCCCAAGGTGCACCCAGCGTTTCGGCAATTGCAAGCGCAGCATCGTTTCCCGACGAAACGAGCATAGCAGTAAGCGCTTGATCAAGCGTCAAAACGTCCCCTTCTTTTAAAGAAGCGCTTGATTCTCCTATAGCTGCCGCTGCAGCGCTCACCGTGATCGCTGTATCCAACGATGCGTTTTCCAGAGCAACAATTGCCGTCATGACTTTCGTAATGGATGCAATTTGTGTTTCAGTGTCGGCATTGCGCTGGAAGTAGACGGTGCCTTCGGTATCCATGACATAAGCGTATTGGGCATCGATGCTGGGACATTGCGCAACGGACAAGCTGCGGTCTTCCACTGATTCACCGTAGACGATATCAGCCAAGCGAACGTCAGCATAAGCAGGGGAAATGCCCGCTGAGACAAGCGCGAACGAAAGGAATAAAGCAATGCAGACGCGAGCGGCAGACAACCACGGCTTACCAATGCAAGAAAAGCGTGTATTCATAACTGGTTGCCTTACTCCTTGTCCTTCTCTTCGGCGTCTTCTGGAATCTCGTATTCTTCACCATGCTCGATAATCTCATTCACCGCATCATACGCAGAGCGGAAACGCTGGAACGACAACTGGTTTCCTTCCTTATCGTAAACCGTGCGCTCAACGTAGATGGTGCGGCCATCGGAGCCCTTCGTCTTAACGCGGTATGCCTTAGGCGCCAGATCGGTATTCAGAACGTACTTCGTCTTGAACTTGTCGCCCTCTTCCCAATCGGAAACGTACGTTGAAACGCTCCGCTCGGGAGAAACGCCCCAAAGTGTTACCGTGATGGTGCCCTCGGTATACGAAGTGGTCAAAAGAACATCAGATGCCGTATCGTTCGACCAAATCAAATCCAAGTCGGGCCAGCTCACTGCCGCATCGCGACCGGCGGGATAGCTCGAATTGTAAATGGTATGATTATAGCGACGGTCAATGTAGTAGCCAGCTTCATACGCCGCATTGAATACCGTGGTGGCAACTTGGCAAATGCCGCCGCCAAATGCGGTGCTGTACACGCCTTCCTCGATAACGCCCGCTTCTTTAAAGCCGCGCGCCTCGTCGCATTCGCCCGCCACGTTGTGAAATGACCATTTGCCACCCGCAGCGCATATCGAGTTATTCAATAGATCTGCAGCTAAATGGATATTGTAATTGCGCGACTCAGTTGACGCCGAACCATGCGTATATTCTGTGGTGAACGTTGAAATCTCGCCAATCACACCGTAGTAAAGCGCATCCTCAAACGACATTTCAGAAGGAGCTTCCGCCGAAGCGATGCTCACCGTTACCGCTTGGCCATCGGCCGCAAGCGCGGTATCCTGAGGTGCGCTACCCGACGTGCCAAAAAGAGCGGCATCCAACGCCGCAAGAGCGTCATCAACAAGCGGTATTTTGCCTGATGAATTTGTATGTACAGCTACATCGCCCGTTTCGGAGACAGAAAACGATACTTCCATGACGTCTTCCCCACCGTTTTCCTTCACATGGGAAAGAAGCACGGGGCGCGCCACCTCGGTATCAATGCAGGGGATCAGGCTCCACGAACCATTTTCTTGCACGATCTTGCTAGCAATCCATTCGCCTACGGCAACGGAAGTGGCATTCCAGCCGGCATTCTCATACACGAAATTCGCACCATCCGCAATGGCAGCGTTAACCTTATCGCACACTGCTTGTGCCGCTGCCTGAGTAATTCGAACGGGTGCATCCTCGGGAACGGCGACAAAAGAATACGGTGAGTCATCCTGGGACAAAAAGCCCTCTACAAGCTTTTTCTGGAATGACGTATCGTTCATGAGCACGCCATCTTGCCCAGAAGTAACGCTGCATACCCCCTGATTGACTGAGATATTATAATCAATGCGTTCGATGCCAACCGTTGCGTTCACTTCGTTTGCAAAATCACGGTACGCTTCGCCGAAGTTAAAGATAGGGTCGAGTTGCTTTCCCTGAAAGGCGATAGCAATGCGCGAGAAAATGTTCGTTATGCCATGCGCTTCCGCAACAGCAGCCTGCGCGCTATCCTCCATGTCAAACGATGCCGCAACGGTTTCAGGGTAAACCGACCACGCTAAACGCCTCTCACGTGCTTCTGCAACCGAGATGCGATCCTCGTCGCCCACTTCTTCGTTTCCTTCGACGCTAACAAGCGCTTGCGCATCCTCGCTGGCATAAACCAACACTTCGCGCTGCTCATAGGACGAACCATATGTTTCTTCTAGAAGCGCAACGATTTCGGGCGCGGTTTTACCAGAGCAATCCACGGAGCCAATATGCACGCCTGGATACGCCTTATTGAAATTCATACCATGATCAGCCAAAACAATCAGCACGAGAAACGCAACAACGGCAAGTGCGATCTTTCTTTTCGCGTGCGCATTAGTGCCGCGCTTCGACGAAGCAGACTGTTTTGCAGCACCGGTGCGCGCAGTCGTCCGCTGCGAAGCAGCAGTTCGAACGCGTGTATTGGCACGCGCATTCGACTTTGCCGTTGCACGAGCATCTGCTGCAGCGGGAACGCCTACCGCAGCGCGAGCAACGTTCCTGCGCGCAGGCGTTGAAGCGTGCCGCGCAGATGAAGAAGCAGCCTTTGTCGTTGCTGCCGGCTGCCGCCTTTGACTTGCTGCAGACGCCGATGAGTTCGAAGAATGACGAGCCCCCGAAGCAGAATGCATCGAGTGCGCACCAGCCGACGTTGCTTTCCTTGGTTTTGCGCCATGTGCGGTCGATGCAGCACCACGATTCATCGCTGTACTTCGCGTGGTCGGCGCAGAAAAAGAAGCCGAAGAGGAGTCACTTCGGCGAACGCGGGACACAGTCTCTTTATCGGCTGGAATTCTCTTCTTCGATCCTTGGTTCATATCCGTTATTCAGTACATATATCCTTTGCCGAAATGCGTTCGTACGCAAAACGACACGCTTGTCTTACGAGTGCAGTTACAGCATGCAAACGCCTAGAGCGTCGCTTAAGCCGCCTGCTCTTCGGCAATTGCCTCTCGGCGAGCCGCAAAACCCTTTTTAATATAATACGCAGTTACGAACGCGGAGAGCACTAGACCAGCGTAAACAAACCAAATTCCACATGAGAAAACGCCACTCGAGAAGCCGGGCAACCACGAAATATCGCACCAGCCAAGGCCGGTAACTCGAGGCCAGTTCAAAAGAAGGAACGAGAAGCCCACGAATAACAAGGTCGTAGAGACTTTCCCCGGATAAATCACCGCAACACGCTTGCGATAGTGCTTGAGCAAGTACGCACCGCCCGCAAGCAAAAGCAGGTCGCGCAAAACAACGAACAAGACAATCCAGAACGGCAAGCGCCCAACAATCAGCAAGCACACCACACCAGAAATCATAAGAATGCGATCAACCGCGGGATCAAGCAATTGCCCCAGCTTGGAGACGCAATGCGTACGACGCGCTACCTGTCCGTCCACGAAATCCGTTGCCGCCGCAAAGGCAAAAAGCACCGTTGCCGCAACATCGTTTCCCTTAAGCAGCAAAACGATAAAAGCAGGCACCATACAAAGTCGAATGAACGAAATCACATTCGGGATGGTGAATATCTTATTAGTCACTTCTTCAGTGTCTGACACGCGGTATCTCCCCTAACTCATGAAAAGGCCGAGCTGCAAAAGCTCGACCCGTCTTTGCATCACCGCTTATTCTAGCAGTTATTCCATGTTTCAAGGAGAAGTGCAACACACGCGTTGCTATTCCTTTACCTTCTTTTCCTTTTCAGGAATGTGGTAGGTATCCGGTTTGGGCTTGCGCGTTACCGGTGCATACTGCGGAGCCATTTCCAAGCAGTTCTTGGGGCACTCGCGCACGCAAAAACCGCACTGGATGCAGCGATACTCGAACACTGTCCACGTACGGGCTTCTTTATCGACCGTAATGGTATGACAGGGACAGCGCTTTTCGCAGATTCCGCACAGAATGCAATCGTCAACATGGTTGACAACATGGCCCTTGAGCTGCGGATATGCTTCCTTTTTCTCAAAAGGATACTTGACGGTTTCAGGCTTTTTAAACAAAGAGCCAAACGTCATCTTGCCAAGATTGAAAAATCCCATGACTCCTACCTTTCCGTGCAGCTAATGCAAGGGTCGATGGTCAGAAGAATGTTGCTCACGTCGGCAAGATCGCAACCCTCAAGTGCTTTCACCATACCGGCAAGGTTCACCGATGTAGGTGTGCGCATGCGAACGCGGTCAAGATACCTGGAATCATTGCCGCGAACATAATAGAAGCATTCGCCGCGAGGCTGTTCCAAAGAGTTCGTTGCTTCGCCAACGGGAGCATTGCCCTTAACCGGCACCGCGATATCGCCACTGGGAATCTGAGCAGCCATTTCCTTGATGATATCGATGGATTGCAAAACCTCGGCAGTGCGAACCTCAACACGACCATAGCAGTCGCCCGACGTAGCCGTAATGGGCTGGAAGTCGGTAAGGTACGCGTAAGCGCCGTTGCCCTGCATGCGCATATCTTGCGGAACATTGGAGGCACGAACGAACGGACCAACCATGCTCAACGCGCGAGCGTCTTCGGTGCTAATGTAGCCAACGCCCTGCAGACGATTGCGAACAGAGGAATCGTTCAAGAACGTCTTACGAATCTGAGCGTATTCGTCCTTGATACCGTCGAGCGTGGAAATCATTTCATCGAACTGGTCTTTCGTGATGTCGCGCACCACACCGCCGACCTTCACGGCAGAGAAGATAACACGACCGCCCGTGGTCTTCTCGAAAATGGTAAGCACGCGCTCGCGCAAGCGCCAGCAATGCATGAACAAGCTTTCGTAGCCAAAAGCATCGGCAGCAAGACCCAGCCACAGAATGTGAGAGTGCACACGGGAAAGCTCGTGCCAGATCACGCGCAAGAACTTCGCGCGCTCAGGAACTTCCACGCCCATCAGGGCCTCAACGGTCTCGGCATAGCCGTAAGAATGGCCGAACGAGCAAATGCCGCAAATACGCTCGGCAACGTAGATGAACTGGTTATAGTCGCGCGTTTCGGTCAGCTTCTCAAGGCCACGATGAACGAAACCGATTTGCGGAATCGCCTCTACGACCTTTTCGTCTTCCACAACCAAATCAAGATGAAGCGGTTCAGGAAGAACAGGATGCTGCGGGCCAAAGGGAATTATGGTTTTCTGGCTCATTCCTATTCACCTTCCTTCTGGGCAGCTGCAGCTTTCGCAGCTTTCGCGGCCATAGCGGCGCGAACCTTCGCAGCTTTCTCGGGATCCATTGCGGCAAGTTTCGCTTCAAGCTCGGCATCAGCAGAAGCATCGGCAGCCGGTACAGCTTGACCAGCAGCTTCTTTTGCGGCCTTTGCGGCTTTTGCGGCAGCAACCTTTGCGGCCTTATCACGCGCAGCTTTCTGCTCGGGAGAAAGAATAGACATCGGGGTCGTTGCCTTGATGTTGTAGAAATGACCCTGGAAGTCAATCGCAATGCCTTCGATGTTCGCGCCGAAAAGATCATGCGCTTCGTTTTCGAAAACAAATGCCGCAAGGAAATTATTCGTAACGGACGGAATCACGTCTTTCGAGGTCAAACCCTCAATTTTGTAATTCTTCAGAACAATGTCATCTTCCATCCAGGAATAAATGGCATCGAACACACCGTCATCGGTGCATACGCAATGCATCTGCACGAAACGCGCACCGGAAGCCTTCTTGGCATCAGACAAAGCAGGCAGCTCGCTCAGCGCAATTACATGCATTTCGGTTTGCAAGGCCATGGTTACTCCTCCCCTCTTTCTTTCGGAGCGCAACCCTTCGCCTTTTCCTCCAGAATGCCCACCGCTTCAACAACGGCATCGATAAGAGCTTCCGGACGAACAGCACAACCAGGTGCGTACACATCAACGGGAATCGCCTTGTCAACGCCGCCAATAACGTTGTAGCAATCGGCAAATACGCCGCCAGAGCAAGCGCAAATGCCACAGGCGATAACAACTTTCGGTTCAACCATTTGGTTGTATATTTCCTGAACAACAGAGATATTCTGCTCGTTCACGCTGCCGGTCACCAAGAAGATGTCGGCATGCTTAGGATTGCCCGTGTTAATCACGCCGAAACGCTCGGCGTCAAAGCCCGGGCACAGAGTTGCCAACACTTCAATGTCGCAACCATTGCAGCTTGAGCCGTCGTAATGGATGACCCAAGGAGATTTCGAAGCAAAAGCCATTCGATCAACCCCTTCTCTACAGGAACAACAGGACGGCGAAGTTAATGCCACCCGTAACAAGAGCCACAACCCATGCGGACTTCAACATAGCCTGCCACTTCACGCGGGCGAAGTTGTTGTCGATAAGGATTTCCAGGAAGAACGTCAAAAGGGCAACCACAATGGCCAAGATGATGGACAAGGGATTATCCCATACGAAGAACATGCCAACCCAGCCCAAGAACAGCACGTTTTCAACCCAGTGCATAATCTCGACTTTCGCCAACGTGGGGCCGCTCATTTCGGTGGTTACACCGCGAACGATTTCCTGATGCGCATGATGCGACATAGAGAACCAGCAGCCATGAATACGCCCACGCCAAGGATCAAAACCATAGGCTCGTATGACATGACCTGGATAATTTCACGTCCTGCACCAACTTCAGCATAGGGAGAACGAGAGCTGTAAGCGGCAATAATGAAGAACAAACCACCCATAGTCACCAAGAAGATGCTCAGCAAGATGTTACCGCCGGAATAGAAGATGCCGCCAGCAACAATTGCAAAACCCAAAGCAGCGCTGATGTAAACAGCTTCTGCGCTGTTAGTGGAAACATTGTCCTTGCCCAACAGCTTGCGCACATCGTAATACGGCTGAAGGATGCTCGGTCCTACGCGGCCCTGCATACGGGCGGAGATAACACGGTCAAGGCCGCTGAGCAGGCAACCCAGAACGGGGGCAAGGATAGCAAACGCGATGATGCCAATAACGTTAGCGAGCAAAGGCATAGCCATGATTTCACCCCTTTCTTAGAAGCCCAAAGGGCTCAGGACGGACATTACAAAACAAGCAATAATAAGCACCGTGCAGAAAATAGTGGAGAAGCTGTTGAGCTTTGCTTCGCCGAACCAATCCGCCAGATACCAGTTGCGCGCCGTTGCTGCGGATACGCCTGACAAAGCGTTCGTGAACTCGCGCTTTTCGTTATCCACGCTGATACCAGCAAGGTAAACATCAACTTTACGCGCCTTAGAGCGACCAGGGCCGGCAATAAGAACGATGAATACCAGCACGGTAAGAATAGCAGCAATCACCATGTTATCATCGGTCAGAGCCTGCGGGGCAATCACGGATACAATGCCCGCACTTGCAATGTACGGCTCGATGATATACTCGGAGATAACCGGCATCAAAACGCAGCAGATGAAGATGAGCGTGCTCATAAGCAGCAGTGCGATCCATTCAGACTTATGCACGGTTTTCTCCACGTTTTCCGTAGACTGAGCGATACCAGCCAGCTTGCCAATCCACTTTGCCCAGAACATAAACGTAGCAGCAGAACCAAACGCAAGGATCAGCAGCAAAACGATATTCTTCGTTTCCGCGAAGGACACCAAAGCGCCCCACTTTGCCATAAGCATGCCCAAAGGAGCGATAAACATACACATAATGCCGATCATCATCAGACGAGCAAGATGCGGCATGCGCTCGAACAGCAAGTCCATGGACTCAATGTCGCGGCTGCCAATGTGATGTTCTGCAGTACCCACGCACAGGAAAAGCAGGGATTTTGCAGCAGCATGGAACAGAATCAGGAACGTGGCAGCCCAGATTGCCTCGGCGGTGCCAACGCCGGCGCAAGCAGTGATCAGGCCCAGGTTCGCGATGGTGGAATACGCCAGAACGCGCTTAGCGTTGCTCTGGGAAATTGCCATAAGCGAGCAGAACAGGAATGTGAAGCCGCCCACCAAGATAACCATGGTGGAAGCAGAAAGGCACACAGCGAAAATCGGTGCCAACTTGACCAGCAAGAACACGCCCGCCTTAACCATGGTGGAAGAGTGAAGCAGCGCGCTGGTAGGAGTAGGTGCAACCATAGCGCCCAAAAGCCAGGTGTGGAACGGCATCTGAGCCGCCTTCGTCAGACCGGCAAACGCCAGGCAGATTGCAGGAATCGCTACCAGATTGGGGTTCGCAACGCCAAATGCCAAGAACGCATCAAAAGACAGCGTATTGAAATTCACCACCGTGAAATACATGCCAACCAAGAACGCAATGCCACCCAGCAAGTTCATGATGATCTGGCGGAACGAATTGCGGATCGCCTCTTCGGTCTTGGTGAAACCGATAAGCAGGAAGGAGCAAACCGTGGTTACTTCCCAACCGGTGAACATCCACAGCATATTGTTGGAACATACGATAAGGAACATCGCCGAAAGGAAGATAAACATCAGCGCGAAGAAATACGGACGACGGTCCTTTGCTCCCTCGGGCTCGTGATGCTGGAAGTCTTCCATATAGCCCAGGGCATATACGCAGATGCCAGAGCCAATGATGCCAATGATCAGCGCCATAAGGATAATCAGAGGATCAACAACAAGACCTGCGGTTACCTGGATTCCGTGAGCCATGCCCAGTTCAAAAGCAAGCGCGCCGACAACTTGGATCAATGCCAAGGCGCCAGCAAGAATGTTTTTGTACTTAATCGCAAAGCCGAGAATAATAATGGCGATGATAACGCCAATACCCGTGCAAATCGTATCCACAACAGCCGAGCTGTATGTGATTAACTGATGCGAAGAGCCCAGGTTGAGCGCCGCGAATGCGATGGATGCAACAGCGATTGCCGCAGCTGAAACATACACGATTCCTTTGCGGGCGCCGTTTCCCTTAACTACGGCAAGCAAAGCCGCCGCAACCAAAGGGAACAGTACGAGAAAGCCAATGAGTGTCACAGCGATTCTCCTTCTCCCAACGAATACGATGTGCTTTTGCACGCGCTCAGCTTACCAAAGTTACCGATATGTTACGGGGCATATCGGTAAAGAATAGACAACCGAAGGGTAAAAGGAATGCAATTATGGTCAAAATAAGCCAATTGCGGCAGATTTCGTACCGTTTGGGGATACGACTTCGAAAACCCACAAAGAAGTCACAGCTTCAACAAAGAACAACCACAAACATAATTCAGAGGCCTGCAGCGGAACCAACGGGCCTTAGCGCTTCCCGCTTTACGACTTCTTTTTAATCTTGCGCCTGCGTTGGGCAAACTTAAGCACACTCATACACATTTCGTGTCGCATCAATGGGACACCCATCAGGCAAAAAAGCTTTTCAAGCAGGTCTCGAAGAAGTAAAATACACCATATGCTGCGAAAGATAGGAGGCATCATGTCCGGTATGGCAAATGGAAAGTTGCGCATTCTTTATGTCATGCGCATGCTGCAAGAAGAAACCGATTCCGAAAAAGGACTGTCCATGACAGCCATTATCCAACGTCTCGCCGACTTTGGACTAACGGTCGATCGCAAAACCATTTATACCGATCTTGATACACTACGCGATTTCGGAATTAAAATCGACACTGCGCAGCGCAATCCTGTTGAATATTACATCGAAAATCGTGACTTTGACCTGGATGAACTCATGCTTATGGTCGATGCCATACAAAGCTGCCGTTTCATCACGCAATCGCAATGCGAACGCATCTCACGCAACATCCGCTTGCTTGCAACCGACTACCAGCGGGAAAAGCTGGCGCGCCGCATCCATGTGGACGGTCGCGTAAAAGGCCGGGGCGATAAAACGTTCGAAAGCATTGATGCCATCCATGAAGCAATGCGCCTGAAGCGCAAAATCCGCTTCACATACTGGAAGATTGGCTCCGATGGCGAAATACACATCCAGCACGATGGGAAGCCTTATGAAGTAACGCCTGTTCGCGTATCGTACAGCAACGATTTCTACTATCTTACCGCCTGGAGCGACTCGCACGAAGCCATGACGGAATATCGCATTGACCGCATGCGCAACGTCGCAACTTCCGAAGAAAAGGCCACGCACAACGAAGAAATCAGCAACCATGAGTTCAAAGTGCGCGATTCTCAATATTTCGGCCGATTCGATGGCGAGCTGGTAAAAGTCTCATTCGCGGTTGATCAGGACATGCTTGGTGCTGTTTACGATCGATTCGGGAAAGACGCCGAAATCGAAGAAGATGAAGAAGGCAGCTGCATTGCGCGCGCATATGTGCGCGTGAGCCCCCAGTTTTTTGGATGGGTTGCTGGCCTAGATGGTAAAGTCCGCATTGATAAGCCAACGAAGCTTAAAGACGAATACCGTGAGTACCTGCGCAAACTCATTGCTGATTAAGCAGGTATGGATTCGCGCTTGAAAAGAGCGTCTCTGGTATGAGGCGCTCTTTTTCGTGAACAAAAAGCAATAAACCTTTTGATTGCGAGAGAATCTTGGGGCAACAGTTATTCAGCTCGTTTATCGCTTGCCACCCTTACCCATTGCCAGCATTTCTCGTTGCATTCATCGCGGTCGCGCGACACATTGATGCGTTTATGCTGATCAAGAGCCCCGCGCCAAATGCAAGTGCCTTCTGCGGCACAACGAACCACTAAATCGTACGTTTCAAAGCGATGTAGGATCAAATCAACATCGGCCCATGCGTCCTGGCAGCAATCCCAGATACGCCAGCTTTCGATATAGTCTTCGCTTGAAAGCAAGGTATCCAAATCAGCTTCGGTATTTGCCATACATTCAGCAGGTTTAAAGGCAGTGAAGCTCTCGCTTAATATAAGTCTATCGTCACAGGAGAATACAGGACCGGCATTGCAAACCCGGGGCACGGAACCACTCTTGCTCGTGGACCCATACAGCATATTTGCATACTCGGTCATTTCCCTACATCTCCTTTCACCGTGATTTCCTATTGTTGTTGCCATAATAGTCCATGCGGTTTCATAGCATGGGCACTCTATGGGACACCCGCGAAAAAAATTCTTTTCGCATGTTTCACGACAAAAGAAAAAGGCCAGAAGCCTAAGCTTCTGACCTGCAAATTCATGGTCGGGTGAACAGGATTTGAACCTGCGACCCCTTGACCCCCAGTCAAGTGCGCTACCAAACTGCGCCATCACCCGTTGCAAAACAGCTTGTTTATAATACGCATTGCTTAGAAATAAATCAAGCTCATTTTTGAAAAAGTTTGACTTTTTCTTTCGCTACGCATCAAAGAAAAGCTCCACATGCGCGGTCGAACATCAATCAAGACATTATTTCATGTTAACGCAGTGATTGCGCTCGCCCGTTTTCAGGTATGTCATAACGTCCTTAACCGCCATAATGGCGCAATTATCTTCCGATTCGGCCGTGGAAGCGCCCAAATGCGGCAGCACAATAGCGTTTTCCATTGCCATAACAGCGGGAGTCGCAAAATCGGTCACGTACTTGCGCACTTTGCCAGAAGCAAGCGCTTGCGTCATAGCTTCAGCGTCAACCAACGTATCACGCGAGAAGTTCAAGAAAACGCATCCGGGCTTCATTTGCTCGCACGCAGCGGCATCAATCATGCCAATGGTGCTCTCCATGGCGGGCACGTGAATGGTAATGTAGTCGCAATGCTGGTAGATATCCGCCAGGTCAGCGGTAAACGTCATATCGGGTGAAATTGCCGTAGCTGCATCGGCCGGAAGATACGGATCATAGCCGATCGTCTTCATGCCCAATGCTTCGGCGCTGCGAACAACCAGTTTGCCAATGGCGCCCAGTCCGATAACGCCCAGCGTCTTTCCCATGATCTCGCCGCCCGCAAAAGCTTTCTTCGCTTTCTCGGCACTCTTCCCGATCGCGGGATCATCGGCGTTTTCCTTGCACCATTCAATGCCACCCAAAACATCACGCGCCGCAAGCAGCATACCGCACAGAACAAGCTCCTTCACGCCATTAGCATTTGCGCCGGGCGTATTGAAAACGGGGATGCCACGCTCTGCCAATGCGGCAGTGGGAATATTGTTGTAACCCGCGCCAGCACGTGCAATCACTTTCACGTTATCGGGAATAACCATTGACAGCATGTCAGCGCTGCGCACTAAAATGGCATCGGCCTGAGCAATGTCATCGGTCAGCTCGAATTCATCGGTCAAATGGCTCAATCCAACCTGAGAAATGTTGTTCAAGCAAAGAATTTTATACATGAAGGGCACCTCTTTCTTTTCGACGCGATTATGTTCACTCATTTACCAGTATGACGCATTACCATCGGTTTTTTACCAGCGCTGGCCCGAAAATCCACGAACGAACTTACGAAAGCGATGCTTTCGCCAACAATGCAACTGCTTCATCAAGAATTGCCTGCGCTAAATCCTGCTTCGATGTAAGGCCGAACGACTTTACGGACCCATCGGTAACGAAAAGAGCCTCGTCTTCGTCTACGCCAAAGCCTTTACCGGCAGAAACATCGTTTGCAACAATGGCATGAGCACCCTTCGATGCAAGTTTCTTGCGAGCGTTGTCCACCACATCGTTCGTTTCGGCAGCGAAACCGATGACAACTTGACCAGGTTTTTTCGCATGACCGCATGTCTTCAGGATATCAGGGTTTTCCACTAGGGAAATCGAGGATAACGCTGCATCATCGGTGCCTTTCTTGAGCTTCACGTCCGAAACGCAAGCAGGACGCATATCGGAGACCGCGGCGCTGAAAATGGCAATATCGCAATCTGGGAATGTTTTTTCGCAAGCGGACATCATGTCGCATGCGGTCTTTACCGGAATAAGCTCAACGCCCGCAGGCGGCTCAAGAGAAACCGGGCCTGAGACCAAAACAACATCCGCACCGCGGTCGCGTGCTGCGCACGCCAGGGCATATCCCATTTTCCCCGATGAGGGATTTGAGATGAAACGCACTGGGTCAATAGGCTCAACCGTGGGACCAGCCGTAATCATGACTTTCTTGCCTGCAAGGTCCTTCTTGGCAGCGCAAGCCAACCCCAATACCTCATTATTTACATCCTTCGAACCGCGCAGCACGTCATCGACAACGCAAGCAAGATATTCGGGGTCGGGCATGCGACCCTTCCCCACTTCGCCGCAAGCAAGATAACCTTCATCTGCTTCCACAATGGTAATTCCACGCGATGCAAGTGTCTTCAAGTTCTGCTGCGTTGCTACGTTTTCGTACATGTGAACGTTCATTGCAGGGGCAACAACCAGCGGTGCCTGCGTAGCAAGGGCTGTTGTGGTAAGCAGATCATCCGCAATGCCGCAAGCTATTTTTGCAGCAACATTCGCCGTGCACGGCGCAATGATGAACAGATCCGCCTCGGCCGCAAGAGAAATGTGGTAGATTGGATCCGCCGCACCGGCGAATAAATCAACGGCAACCGGTTCATTAGTCAGCGCACGAAACGTTGTGGGATCTACAAAATGCGTGGCGTTTTTCGTCATGACAACCTTCACGCGGTATCCTTTTTTCTGAAGCGCGCGCACCAGCTCACACGCTTTATAAACGGCAATGCAGCCGGTAACGCCCACAAGAACCGTTTTTTGAGTCGATTCCGTTGAGATATCCATTTAGTCCTCCTTAAGGTAGGGCGCCAGAATACTGGACAGAACCTTCAAGTGAGCCCGCGTTTTACCCAAGGCGGGCACGTAAACAAAATTATCTCCATTGGCTTCCAGCGAGTGCATGCCGCTCGAATTCTCTTCGCTACGACAAACGTTGAACGCGCGGCGCAATTTCCGATTCACATAATACTGCGTTTGAATGCCCTCGCATGCATATCCTGGACAGACCACGAACATGCGACCTTCGCAAAATCTTCCCCAACGTTCAACGACATCGCTCACCTTGGGATCAAGATGCTCACCAGGTTTGTACGGCAAATCGAAATACGCCATGGTCCAAGCATTTCGCGGCAACCCGAGCTCGCCCGCAACCGCAAGGCTTGTCGCTCCCGTTTGCAACTCGTAATCATCGCCGCGTTCGATATCGGCAACTGGGATAGAGTTATACGCCACCAGCAAACGATCACCCGCAGCCGCATTGAAACCAGCATGCTCAATCGAGGCAGCCAGCGCACGCGCATACATCTCGTTGTTGTAATAGCTATCGAGATACGCAACACGAGCCTTCACGTGAGTGTGCAGTTGGGCGTCTTTAACATGACCTCGTAACGTTTTATCGGTTGAAAAAGAGCCCTGCGGGAAGAGCGGAAATATTATTATTCGATTGCAATTATTATCTTTCAAATGGGAAAATGCTTTTTCAAGACTCAGAGCACCATACAGCGATGCAGCGCATACGACCAAAGAATCATCGCTATCAAGACGTTGTTGAAGCTGGCTGCTCAAAGCAAGCAGCGCTTGCTCTTCGGGAAAATTCCCTTGCGGCCAAATCGCCTGAAACGAAGCAACGCTTTGTCGCGTCACACGACGAAGCAAGCCGAAACGAACCTTTATCCACCAAAGAAAACGATTCCCTCTTCGGCAATGGCGGTCCAGCAAAATGCTCTTGCAAAATCGGCGCTCTGCCCTTGGAGAGGCATCCACCGGCTCACCGTAGCCGACTACAATAACGCCCGTTTTCCGCTTGATCGGAACATCTTCGGACTTTCTTCTCATGGCGTATCATCCCCAAAACGTTTCAAGACAAGGCGTTGGAGCAGTCGCTAGACGCTCGAATAATTCGCGTCCCGCTTCCGTGCGACCAGCACTCCTCTCGGCAAGACCGTCAAGAGCCGCCTGCAAATCTGCTGGCAGACGATCATCGAAATCAAGATGCTCCTGGGTAACAGGATGGTCGAAAGCAAGGTGGAACGAATGAAGGAATTGCCGCTCGAGCCCTAACGACGCACTTGCGTGGCGCGGCGCATGAGCCGTGTACAACGGATCGCCCACAAGTGGATGACGCGTATATTCCATATGCACGCGAATCTGATGCGTGCGGCCCGTGAAAAGCTTGCAATCGATAAGCGTGTAGCCATCATCGTTTCGGTCCGCTTCGAAACGCTCGAGCACGCGAAACGTGGTCAAAGCGTCACGAGCCGAATCAACATCGCGAATCGCCATACGCAAACGCTCGGTTGCATGGCGTGCGATGGGAGCATCCACCATACCGCTATCATGCGCAATGCGCCCATGGACAAGCGCCAGATAATGACGGTCAACTTCGCGCGCTTGAATGCTTTCCATAAGCGCCTGACCAGCCTCGTTCGTCTTAGCGGCAAGCATTAAGCCGCTCGTGTCCATGTCCAAACGATGCACAATACCCAAACGGTCGTCGTCACCCTGCACGTTGCATAAATGGTCGTATCCGCAATGGCTGATAAGCGCGTTCACTAACGTTCCGTCGTAATGGTCAACCGACGGATGGCACACCAACCCTGCTTGCTTGGAAATGACCAACAGGTGATCGTCTTCAAAACGTACATCAAGCGGAATATCCTGACCAGCCACAATATGCTCAAGCGCCTCTTCAACTTCATAATAAACGAAATCACCCGCTTTGAGCACGTACTTCTTAGCTGCAGCGCTGCCGTTTACCAACACGCTACCGCTCTCACACGCCTTGGCAGCAGCACTCCTGCTGGCATAGGCATCACGGTTAGCCAACACAGAATCAAGACGCTGACCGGCATCGCTTACATCGGCACGGAAAGAAAACGACTTACTCATGGGCATCGCCTTCTTTGCTTGCTGCTTCATCGGCATGCCCATGCAGGAAGAAAAACAGAAGGAAAATCACAATGCCGCAGGTCACGCCAATATCGGCAATATTGAATACCGGAAAATCCATAAAGCTCAGATTGATGAAATCAACAACGTAGCCCAACGCGAAACGGTCAATGGCATTACCAATGCCGCCCGCAAAAACCAGGGCGATGCCAACTGTCTCAGGGATAGAAATATCTTTGCTCAGATACGCAAACAACGCGGC
>CAKTXN010000009.1 GCA_934630905.1 uncultured Eggerthellaceae bacterium | reverse complement strand
ATGCTCCGTTTGCTCGGGCGGGCTAAAGCCCGCCGCTCCCAAACGGAGTTGTTACACCAACAATCGGCACGCTACCCGTGCCACCGCCCCCGCCGCGCGCCGCACCAGCACACCTGCCGCGCCCTTTCCCTTTTACCCATTGGTGTTAACGTTATTGAACTTTTTTCATTCCAAGTATTGACGTAGGAGTTCACCGCCGCTAACATCTGTTTGTTCACCAAAGCTAACACGCTTTTGTTTAGGAGAAGCAAAGGGAAGCGAGGAACATCATGGTGTTATCAGAGCTTAGGGAAACGGGCAATTACCGTGTCAAGCAGCTCAAAGTGGGTGGCGATCTTGGCCGTCATTTGCAGGACATGGGATTTTTGCCGGGCGAACCCATCACGGTCGTTTCACATTTCGATGGCAACATCATCGTTAACGTGAAGGGCACCCGCGTGGCTCTTTCCGAGCAAATGGCCAAAAGCATCATGATCTAAGATTCGCACCGGACGCATGGAATTGCACCTGACCAGCCCAAATGCGGCTGGTAGAGAAAGTGCGCCTCTGTGCGTCTAAACGTATCCCACGCATCACCCCAACAACGGCAACTGTTAGCGACCCGTTTTGCACTTATTTGAGAGGAGGCTCCATGAAGACATTGCGCGATGTTCAAAGTGGCGAAACCGTCAAAGCCGTCAAAATTCACGGCGAAGGCGGCATCAAACGCCGCATTATGGACATGGGCATCACCAAGGGCTGCACGATTTACGTGCGCAAAGTTGCCCCTTTGGGCGATCCCGTTGAAGTGACGGTTCGTGGTTACGAACTGACCCTTCGCAAGGAAGACGCCACTATGGTTGAAGTCGAGTAGGCACAGAGCCTTCCCTCTTCATTCTTGCCGCAGGAAGCGGCATTTTTTAGGAACACGAGTTAACCGCTGCTAACAATCAATGCGCGCGGCACGGCACAGCACAGCAAGCCAGCACCAAGGCACGACCAGGCAAAACCAAAGCCCAGTCGAACGACCAGGAGAAACGCTGCAAAACGCCGCCAAGGGCCCGCCGAAAAGCACCGAAAACTCACCCGTAAACGAAAGGATCGAACATGAGGTTCGCACTAGCCGGCAATCCCAATTGCGGCAAAACGACTCTCTTCAACGCCCTGACCGGCTCAAACCAACGCGTTGGCAACTGGCCGGGCGTTACCGTGGAAAAGAAAGAAGGCGCCTGCAAAGCCAACAAAGATTTCCAGATTGTTGACCTTCCGGGCATCTATTCTCTTTCTCCCTACACGCTTGAAGAAGTTGTTGCACGTAAATTCATCATCAACGAGCGCCCCGACGCCATTATCAACATCATTGACGGCTCCAACCTGGAGCGCAACCTGTACCTGACAACGCAGCTGCTTGACCTGGGGCTTCCCGTTCTGGTAGCCATCAACATGATGGACGTTGTGCGCAAAAACGGCGACACCATCAACATTGATGTGCTGCGTGAGAAGCTGGGCGCGGCCGACGTCATTGAGATCTCTGCGCTGAAAGGCGAAGGCATTGACGCGCTGGTTGGCGCCATGGGTGATCTGGCCTCCAAAGCAGCTCCCGCTGGCATGACGTTTACTCAGGCCATTGAGCCTGCCGTCAAGACCGTAACCGCCAAGCTCCCCGACTCCATTGACCCCGCCGTGCGTCGCTTCTACGCCGTGAAGCTGCTGGAAGGCGATGACAAGATCGGCGAAGGCATTCAAGGCATGCCCGACGTATCCGAGCAGCAAAAAGCCATCGAACTTGCCTGCGATGATACCGCCGAAAGCGCCATCATCAACGAGCGCTACGAATGGATTGGCAGCATCATCAACGACGTTGCCACCAAGGGCGCCGGCAGCAAGAAGGAATCCATTTCCGATAAAATTGACCGCGTGGTCACGAACCGCATTTTGGCGCTGCCCATCTTCGCCGTGGTCATGTTCCTGGTGTACTACCTGTCCGTTACCACTGTTGGCGGCGTAGCCACCGACTGGGCAAACGATGGCGTGTTCGGCGACGGCTGGTTCCTGGATCCGGCACCCATTGTGGGCATCGACGGCGCACAGGCCGACTTTGACGAGGTCAACGACGAGTTTGAAGGCGCTTTGGGTATTGTTGAAACCGGCATTGGCGGCACGTATCAAGACTACGACGATGAGTCCGGTGAAGGCGAAATGGTCGAAGTAGACCGCGAAGCCTACAACGAAGCCATCGGCGTGCTGCAAGAAGCCTCAGGTGACGATGCCGAAGCAGCAACTGCTATTTCCTACCTGGCGAAAAACACCCTGGGCGATGAAGAGAACGAAGCCCGCGCCGAGGCTCTAGAGACCGCAGCTGAGCTGGGCCCCGACCCCACCGAATACGGCATTTGGATTCCCGGCATCCCCGCACTGCTGGAAAGCCTGACCAGCTCGCTTGGTCTTGACGAAGAAAGCTGGCTGCACGGTTTGATCTTTGACGGCATCGTTGCCGGTCTGGGTGCCATGCTTGGCTTCCTGCCGCAGATGTTCATCCTATTCTTGCTGTTGTCCTTCCTGGAGCTGTGCGGCTACACGTCCCGCGTGGCATTCATTCTGGACCGCATCTTCCGTCGCTTCGGCCTGTCCGGTAAGTCCTTCATTCCGCTGCTTATCAGCTCTGGCTGCGGCGTTCCGGGTGTTATGGCAAGCCGCACCATTGAGAACTTGAACGACCGTCGCATGACCGTTATGACCGCAACGTTTGTTCCCTGCGGTGCAAAACTCCCGTTCATCGCGTTGATCGCGGGCGCCGTGTTCGGCGGTGCCTGGTGGGTTGCCCCATGCGCGTACTTCATGGGCATTGCCTGCGTGCTGCTTTCCGGCATCATCCTGAAGAAGTTCAAGGCCTTCGCCGGCGAAGCTACCCCGTTCGTTATGGAGCTTCCTGCCTACCACCTACCCTCCTTCGGTAGCGTTATGCGCGCCACGGGCGAACGCTGCATGGCATTCGTCAAGAAGGCCCTTACCGTTCTGTTGCTGGCGACCATCGTCATTTGGTTCCTAAGCACATACGGCATTATCGATGGCGCATTCGGCGCAGTCGAGGATCAGGCCGACTCCATGTTGGCTGCTATCGGCGGTGCTATCTCGGGCATCTTCGCTCCCCTGGGTTGGGGCACGTGGCAAGCAACGGCAGCGTCTATCGTGGGCATTACCGCCAAGGAAAACATCGTGTCTACGCTGGGCATTCTTTACGCCTGCCCCGAAGGCTGGTATGCCGCGGTTCAAGCCGCACTGCCTACGGCCGCTGGCTTCAGCTTCCTGGCGTTTAACCTGCTGTGCATCCCCTGCTTTGCAGCTATGAGCGCCATCCTGAAGGAAATGGGCGGCATCAAGTGGGCCGCCGCCGCCTGGGGCTATGAATGCCTGGTTGCCTACGTAATCGCATTCATTTGCTACCAGTTCATTGGCCTGGGAACCGGCGAATGCGCGTTTGGCATTGGAACGATTGTTGCCATTGTGCTGGTTGCTTGCATCCTGTACTTGCTGTTCCGTCCGAATAAGTACGCAAAGAAGCAGCTCAACGATTAGTTCGCTGGCTTCGCAACAACGAAAAGGCTGGGCGGGCGAACACCTTCCCAGCCTTTTTTAGTAAGATAGCGCATAAGATGTAAACGCACGTTTTTAGAAATTTTTTCGAACTGTTTTCGAAGGGCCTTTGCAAAAGCCCTTGTCAGGAGCTCATATGAACTTGGGATCTTGGATAATACTTGCCGTGCTGGTGCTTATTGTGGCGCTGGCTATCCGCAGCATTGTAAACGACCACAAAAGCGGCAAGGGAAGCTGCGGCGGATGCACTGGCTGCTCGGGCGGCGCAAAGCCAGCATCGTGCTCGGCTGTGGACGACATGGTGCGTCACATGGAGAAGGAAGCGAAGAAGGCGAAGGCGTCCGTCAGCTCGGCTACCGCCGTCAATGCCGTTGCCGATGCAGAAGCAGCCGCAAAAAAGCCAGGCGAAGGGAAACGCGCATGAATATCACCATTGGTGTAGACGGCATGATGTGCGGCATGTGCGAAACTCATGTTGCCGGCGCAATAAGACAAGCGTTCCCTGAAGCGAAAAAAGTCAAAGCCTCGCGCAAGAAAAAGCAGGTCACCTTAGAAATCGGCCGCGAGCTAACCGAAGAAGAGGCGCGTGGTGTGATTGAATCGACCGGTTATGATTTCACGGGAATCCGCACTGAACAAGCACCCGAAAAGAAACGGCGTTTCGGTATTTTCTAGCACGTTACTTCGGGCACGCCCATGCTTCGCGCCTAAACAACAAGGCGCGGCGAGCCGATCAACCCATCTTGCCAGCCACTTCTAGCGCTCAAGTTCGCCTGAGGTGCGCGGACAAGCGTCTTCCACTGCTTCTTCCAGCAGCATGATCTGCTTTTGCAGCGCGCTTTGCTTGCGGAACTGCACGAACATCCACGCACCCAGCACCAGCCACACCAGCGCATAAGCTGCAATAATATACGGGGCCGATGGAAGAATGGTGGAGTAGATCTCTTGCAACAACGGATTCATAATCATTCCCTTCGTAGAGAAGCTTCGTAAACGGTAATCTCAACATATGCGCAGGTCGCGGTGGCTTTCAGCGATTATCAGAAACCGCCAGCAGCTCTAGCAACTCCAGCAAGCATTAGTCGCAGCACAACCTGCCAAAAACATTAATCGTCCAGCGTATCCTTCAGCGCGACAACACGCTCTTCCAAACGTGCATTGCGGAAGCGCAACCGATACATCCCAAACGCAATCAGCAAGAAGCCAACGGCGCACACGCCTACGGTCAGCGCCATGTCGGGCGTCATGCCGCCCTGACGCAAAACCACCGGGTGCAGGCCACTGGGAATAAAGCGCGTCACAAAGAACGTGATGGGCACGTCCAAGAAGCTGATCAGGCCAAATACCGAGGCAAACGTTGCGCGACGCTCGGCATCGTCAATGGCGTTGCGCAAAATGAAGTACGCAATGGCAAGAACCGTCAGAATAAGATACGTGGTCAGGCGCGGCTCCCATGTCCACCACACGCCCCACTCGAATACCGTCCACAGCTCGCCGGTGATCATGGTGCAAATGACGAACAGCAGCGCAACTTCCATGCAAAGGCGCGCGCACGTATCAAACCGCTGCTGGCGCGTGGTCAGGTAGCGAATGCAGTAATACGCCATGAAAATCATGACCACCATAGAGGTAATGGCAACCGGCATATGGAAGTAGAAAATCTTTTGGCTGAGCAGCAGTTTTGTAGTTACCACTTGATCGCCAATCAGCTCGGCGCCGCCCACTGCTGCACCGTTTACCGGCGCTGCGTAAAGAAATGCCAACAAGAAACCAATAGCCGAAAGCACGAAACCAGCCACAATAGCAGCCGGCGCCACTTTATCGGGCCATTGACCCATTTCCGGGATCTTCACCTGCCCTTTTTCCTTTGACACGAAAGCCTTCCTTTCCTCTGAACGCACAGGACGCACGCGCAGCCCTACGCGGAAATCACAAAATCGTACAAAGCCCAGCTCGCCAAACCCATAATCACATCATACGCCGCCGCAATAGCCAGGGAAACCGTGAAGGAATCCATAAAGCCATCGGCACCCACCAGCGCCGCCGTGGTTGCCGCAACGCAGGCATACAGCAACGGGAAGATGAGCGGAATGAACAGCACCGCAAGCAAAACATCTTTGCCGCGCGTTGCTGCCGTAATAGTCGAAAGGAGTGTGCCCACTGCCGACATGCCAATGGTTCCCACTAAAATTGCAACAATGACCAGTCCAAACGATGAGGGGAAGCCATAGTTGCCCATGAAAAAGAAATAGAACAGCGGCACGGAAATCAGCTCAACCACCAGCATGAACAGGAAATTCGACAACGCCTTCGAAAGGAAAATCACGCCGCGATCCATGGGGATCAGCAAAATGCCTTCCAGCGCGCCTTGCTCTTTTTCATACGCAAACGAGCGATTCAGACCCAGCAAACTGGTGAACACGAACAACGCCCACAAAAGACCGCCGCTCATCTGCAGCAAATCAAGCTTGCTGGACGTTTGCCCCAGCGCCGCACCGTATACAATAAGCACGAGCAACGCATAAACGCCCATGCTCGTAATCATTTCTTTCGTGCGGAACTCACGACGCATGTCTTTCGCAAACAAGACTTTGAACTGGGAAAATGAAGAGGGTTTCGCAGCACTTGCTCCGCCGGCTTGCGCCGTTTGCTCGACTGTTTTCGCAGCTGAGCTCTTAGTCAAGGAAGCCGCCATTTACGACACCCCCATTCCCACGGTCTTGCGGTACAGCTGCTCGAACTCTGCCGCATCCAGGTTTTCTTTCGCATCGAACGCAACAACGCGACCCTTCGCCAGCACCAGCGCGTGCGTGCACATCTCAAAGCCCTTGGCAAAGTCGTGGCTCACCATGACAAACGTGCGCCCCTCGCGCTGTTTTGCGATGAGCTGGTCAAACACCTCAACCGCATGAGGGTCAAGCCCCGAATAAGGCTCGTCCAAAAACACAACTTGCGGGTCGTGAATGAGCGCGCGAGCGATGCTTATGCGCTGCAACATGCCGCGGCTGAACGTGCGCACCACATCAAGACGTCGGTGCTTTAGCTCAACGGCCTCCAGCAGCTCCATCACGCGCGCCTCTGGATTCGGCACGCCGTAGAGCTGCGCGAAAATCATCAGGTTCTCGTAGGCAGTCAGGTCGGGATACAGCATGGGCTGATGACTGATAAGCCCCATGCAAGCACGCGCCTGATCAGGCTCTTCCTTCAAATCGATGCCGCAAATGCTCACGCTGCCCCGGGTGGGACGCGCGCACGTAGTCAAAACGCGCAAAAGCGTTGTTTTGCCTGCGCCGTTCGGGCCGAATATGGAAAGAAATGCTCCTTGCGGCACCTGGATGGAAACGTTATCGACTGCCTTGCGGTCTCCGAACGCTTTCACCAGGCCCTTTGTCTCAATCGCGTAGGTCATGAGCGATCGCCTGCCTCTTCTGCGGCAGTCTGCGTTGCCGTTACAGTTGCCGGAGCAACGGTCTCGGGCGAAATCGCAGGCGCGGGGGCCGCGGCGCCTTCCGCCTCCTGCTCCTTGCGCGAGGTGCGTTTGCCGAAAATACCCACAAGCATGCCCACCATAAGCACGTAGAAGCCAAACCACACGCAGCTGACCAGCGGATTCACGCGCACATCCATTGAAAGCGCGTCATCGCCCGACGACACGCCGCGATACACCACGAACAAATCTTCCGTGGGGAAGCTGATAACACTCGCATTGAGCTTTTGCTGCTGCGTGGACGCCACCATCTCTACCTGGGGCGATGCATGGCCCACGTACGTCTCTTGAAGCACGGTGCCATCGTCGGCTGTGTCGATAGAATACGCATCGAAATCAACTTGGTAGATATAGTTGCCGTTTTCCGCCTGGAAAATCTGATTTCCCTGGTAGCGCAACAGATAATCGCCCACCACGTAATCTTGCTCGCATGTGTCGGTCTCTTCGTTCCACGCCAAATACCCCGCGTTTTCCGTCACGTACATGCTGGATCCAATAAGGCCCACCAGGATAATGGCCATGCCCGCATGGCTGATAGCGCCCGACAACGCGCTTGCACTCCGCCGCTGACGAATAGCCATAAACAGCGCGTTGAAGAAAAGCAGCGCCGCCACAGCGAAACCCACCACGGAAAGACCCTTGTAATACCACGCCGGACCTTGCATCGCAAGTTCCATTGCAGCACTTCCACCTGCGGAAATAGTCGCATCGTACGCGGGGCTCAAGCGCAGCACGAAATATACTACCAGCACAATGAACAGCACCAACGCGCACAGGGCGGGAATACGCGCCTGTTTCGCGAACGTCGTCTTGTTCGCCTTCTGCCACCCCAGCAGCGGGCACACCGCCATCATGGCTAGGAAAATCACACCGACCGGGCGAGCGATAACGTTGTACGAATCCGTGGAAAGCGACTCGCCGCCAAACGGCAGCCACGATGGCAGCGCGCTGGAAACGGTCATATACGTGATAAACAGCGTCATGACCAGCAGAATCACGTCGCTCAAGTAATACATTGCGCCCTTCGACACCATGCTCTCAAAATCATCGCGCTCCGTAGTGCCAAACGTAGAGCGACGCACCAGCAAAAGGACAATGCCCAGCGCAATGGAAATCACAATGAGCGCGCCGAACAGCACCAGGCTTACTGGATCGCCCTCAAAAGCATGAACGGATTGCACCAGACCACTGCGACTGATGAACGTGCCCACAATTACGAACGCGAACGTCAAGCACGCGCACAGAACCGACCAGCCTTTAAACGCGCCGCGCTGGCGATACACAGTGAAGCTGTGAATAAGCGCAACCGCCATAAGCCAGGAAAGCAAGCTAGCATTTTCCACGGCATCCCAGCCCCAATAGCCGCCCCAGCCCAAAACAACGTAGGCCCACAGGGCGCCCAAACCAATGCCTGCTGTCAAGAATAGCCAGCTAACCAGGGCATAACGCGTCGAGCGCTGAACCCACGTTGAAGAGGCATCGTTCACGATAAGCGCCGAAATGGCATATGCGAAGGGAACGGTAAGACCCGCGTAACCCATGAACAGCGTGGGCGGATGAATAGCCATGGCCCAATGCTCAAGAAGCGTGTTCATACCCAGCATCTGGGCGGCTTTCGTTAGCGTTCCCGCTTCGGTGAAATACTTCGCGTCGGTAGGCTCAAACGGCATATTCGCTTCGCTGAACAGCAAAACGCCCACAAATGCCGCCAGAACCGCCTGCATCACCAGGCATGCAACGTTGTCAAGCTTGCGCGCTTGTCCCATGTCGCGCACGGCAACAATGGCGCCAAAAATTGCGATAAGCCACGCCCAGAACAGCAAACTACCTTCACGACCAGCCCAAACGCCTGAAAGTTTATAGAGCCATGCCAGCGAACCGGCGTTGTTGGAATGGCTGCTTAGCACGTATTGAATGCTGTAGTTGTCGGTCAGAAAGCAATAGCCTAACACCACCACGCACACAGTAAGAGCCACCGTGGAAACAAGCGCGGCAACGCGGCCCGACCAAGAAAGCGTTTCGGAAAGAGTGCTTTCGCCCGCGGAGCTTGCGTCACCTGCGAATGAAGTACTTGCAGGGGTCCCATCCGAAGCCAATGCGCCTGCTTGATCAGCGCCTTTCCTGCTCAAAACCTGGCCAATGACCAGGAGAATCACACTTGCTGCTGCACCCACAAAAGCCACAAGCAGCGCAAACATGCCAATCATCGCGGGAGAAAACACACCAGCCCCCTTTTCTGTATCTATATATAAGTTACAAGCTCACGCAACCAAGCGCGGCGCGGCGTTCCCTTAGATCGGAGTGCGCCAACACGGTTTAATGCGGAAACAGTCTTCACCATCGGGTCGTCTCTGTATTAAATGCAGCGCAAAAGCGCATTCCGCCAAAGCAACACCCTGCGCGTTTGCCGCGTGCGCTACTGCCCCAGCGCAACATCGGACGCCAAGAACACGCCGCTCAAATCGCCCGCAGCACCGCCATCAAGAGCACCCGTTACCACTACGGTTGCGCCATCGGTCACTTGGTCAGAAAGCGCGCCTTCAAACGAAATGCCCAGCTGAGCGCCACCTTCTTGGCCAGTACCTTCAGCGTCCTCCAGAACAAAACGTACTTTCTCCGTGGCGCTTGCCAGAGTGCCCGCCTTTACTACGCCCACCACTTTCGTGGTTTTGCCCTGCATGGAGTCGCCGTAGCCCACAAGCTGGGAAACGCTCAATGCATTCGAGGCGCTTTCATATTTGCTGGGGCATTGCGTGACCAGATCGGAGCACACAACGGTGCCGGTCGAATCCACACGACCCGTGCAGATAGCCTTAATGCCGTTGCCGAACGTTGCGGAAACGCCCTTGTCATAGCTCACGTGGACAGTTGCGCCACCCGCACCGTTTTCGTCTTCGATATCAAACGTCAAAACGCCCTGCGGGTCAACTTCGTAGGAGTTCTCCACGACCAGGCCCGACACCTTCACTTTTTTGTCTGCGTAATTATTCGCGGCAAGCTCGGATACGCTCACAACCTTCGCCGAAGAACCGCCGCCCACCACGGCAAGAAGGACAATGATCACCAATACGATAATGCCGGCAACCACAATCATGCGACGCTTCGTTTTGCTGTTCACGAGCGACTCCTTCTTCTCATTTGGATATGCATAGAAATACAGCATGCATGATAGCGCAAAAGTCAAGCGCGAAAATGACTCACCTGCACGTTCTCCCTAAAAAACAACGCCATAAGGTGCACTTTTTGCCCGAAAAATAAGACATGAGGGTACGGCATTCGCGCGAAAACAGGAGCATGATAGGAGCTGGCTTCGTTTGCCTTGTTTGCCGATACATGAATAGTGAGCGAAACGAATCAAGAACGTCGGAAAAATGCCGTACAATTCTCTTGACGCGTTTTGACCCGCAGCAAACAGGCAGCAAGCCCAGCAACAGCGCAAGGGCAACTGCCGCTGGAGCCTTTCGCGTTCGAGCTGTCGCATCTAACCCGTGTTGAAAAGGATGCCCTATGGTTGAAACAGTGAACTACCAATGTCCCGCGTGCGGAGGTCCGCTCCATTTTTCTGGGGAAGCGGGAGGCCTTGTCTGCGACTACTGCGACTCGACCTTCACCGTAAAGCAGGTCGAAGACCTTTACGCCGCCAAACAGGAAAAAGCCGAAAGTAAAGCCGAAAAAGAGAAGCAGCGGGCGCAGAAAGCGGAAGGAGCCGGCACAGACGGCGCTGCTGGCGTTGCAGCTGGTGCAGCAGGCGCAGCAGCCGCAGGTGCCGCTGGCGCTGCGGACGTTGCAGCAGGTGCCGCAAGCGTCTCCGACAACGTTGTTGCCGCCGGAGCCGCGCAAGCAGCAAAAGCCGCCGAAGAAGGCCTTGACCCCATTCAAGCGTACCTCAAGCGCTCCAACTGGAACGATGCCGAAAGCGAAACGCTAGCAACATCGGTGTGCAGTTCATGCGGAGCCGAGCTCATTCACGATCAAACAACAGCTGTAGCACAGTGCCCGTACTGCGGCAACAACACGGTGATTCCAGGCACCATGGCGGGAACGCTCAAGCCCGATTACGTGATTCCGTTCAAAATGAACAAAACGCAGGCCGTGGATGCCCTGAAACATTACTACAAGGGCAAGAAATTCCTGCCGAACGCCTTCGCCGAAACAAACCACGTGGAAGAAATCCAGGGCGTTTATGTTCCGTTCTGGCTATACTCCGCGCGCGCGGATGCCCAGGCAACATTTGCCGCCGAAAACATTCGCACCTGGAGGGAAGACGATTACCAGATCACCGAAACGGACCATTACGCAGTAGAACGCGCAGGCTATATGGACTTTACGCGTGTGCCCGTCGATGGCTCGCAGAAGATGCCCGATGCGCATATGGACTCCATTGAGCCGTACGATTACAGCGAAATCGCACCGTTTTCCGTGGCATATTTGCCTGGTTACTTAACCGATCGTTTCGACATGGACGTTGCTGCGTGCCAGCCGCGCGCAACCGAGCGCATGAAATCAACGGCGCAATCCGAGCTGCGCAACACCGTAACGGGGTACGACTCGGTATCGTCTGGCGTGTGCACGGTTGACGAAGACCTCAAGGAAGTTTCCTACGCGTTGCTTCCCGTGTGGATGCTGCACACCAAGTGGAACGACCAGGACTTCCTTTTCGCCATGAACGGGCAAACGGGAAAGCTCATTGGCGATTTACCTATTGACAACGGAAAAGTTGCCAGCTGGTTCTTGCGTATCTTCATTCCGTTGGTTGCCGTTGCCGGCGCCGTGTCGTTCTTGATGCTGTAGGAAGGGGCCTCATGAAAAAAATACTCTGCAGCTTTTTCGCGGCGTTGCTGATTGTTTGCGCAACGGCGACCCCCGCCTTGGCAAAGGGCTACAACGATATTTACACCACGTATGTACGCGACCACTACCAGCTTCTTACCGACAGCACGTTGCAGTCCATGGAAGCCGAGGCGAAAAGCCTTTCCGATACGTACAAGTGCGATGTCTATCTGACCATCGTAGATGATATTGGCACCTACACTGTGCGCCAGTACGCCGAAGCGTACTGGAACGCCTACGACCTGGGGCGTGGCACGGATAAAGACGGCATCATGTTCCTGATTGCCGTTGATTCGCGCGATTACGTGACCATTACGCACGGTCAGGGAACAACGGGCGGCATCACCATTTTCACCGATTACCGCATTGAGCAGATCGAAGATGCTATTGTCGAAGAGCTCAAAGGCAACAATTGGGTGGCAGGTTGCAACGTCTACCTGGACAAAGTGACCGAAACGTTTGAGTTCTACACCGAGCACGGCGAGCCCTGGGACAGCAACAACGACCCCGAAAATGCTTGGATTGGGCTGCTCATCAAGATTTTGGTGACCATTTTAGTGCCCCTGTTTATTGCTGCTGCCATCTGCTCTCTTTGGGCAAGCCAAATGAAAACGGCACGCCTGGCAACGGAAGCAAGCTCGTATTTGGAGCGCGGCTCGCTGGTGCTTACACGCCAAACGGATCATTTCCTAAGGACCACGCGCGTTGTCACGAAGATCGAAAAGAGCGATTCTTCCTCGGGCGGAGGCGGCTCCACGGTAAGCGATTCGGGCTTCGGCGGAAGCAGCGGCGGAAAATTCTAGGTGGCAGCGCGGGCGGCGCAGCGAGCGGTCGCGGGCGACCCCGGCGACGATAGGACGCCTGGGGCGGCAAGCGACGCGGAGCACCAGGCCCAGCAGCGCAAACGCCGCGCGAATGAGGCAATCAAAATTGAACCGTTGCTCATTCGTTACGATTGAAACATGCTATGACAAGGCAAAACGCTTCGCCATGGCTTATGATAAGGAAAGTAGTAAATCTTTTGAAAGGAGTCCACTATGGGTCTTTTGAAAGCAGGCGTAGGTGCCTTGAGCGGCGTACTTGCCGATCAATGGCGTGAGTACTTCTATTGCGATTCCCTGGAAGCCAACGTGTTGGTGGCAAAGGGACAAAAGAAAACCTCCGACAAGGGCCGTAGCTCTAACACCAAGGGCGAGTCCAACATTATCTCCGACGGTTCTATCATCGCCGTGAACGAAGGCCAGTGCGCTATCATCGTTGAAGACGGCGCCATTGTGGACATTTGCGCCACGCCGGGCCAGTTCGTTTACGAGACCGGCTCCGAGCCCAGCATTCTGTACGGCGATTTGCAGCAAGGCGTTCTTGCCTCCTTCGAGAACCTGGGCAAGCGCTTCACGTTCGGCGGCGACACGGGCAAAGACCAGCGCATCTACTTCTTCAACACCAAAGAGATTATCGGCAACAAGTACGGCACGGCAAGCCCCGTTCCCTTCCGCGTTGTTGACCAGAACGCCGGATTCGACCTGGATATTTCCGTTCGTTGCAACGGCGAGTACTCTTACAAGATTGTTGATCCCATTCTGTTCTACAAGAACGTTTGCGGCAACGTGGAAGACGTTTATACGCGCGACAAGATTGACAGCCAGCTGAAGTCCGAAATGCTGGGCGCTTTGCAGCCGGCGTTCGCACGCATCTCCGAAATGGGCATCCGTTACAGCGCCGTGCCTGGTCATACCGTTGAAGTTGCCGATGCGCTGAATGAAGTGCTGTCTCCTAAGTGGTCGAACCTGCGCGGTATTGCCATTGTGTCCTTCGGTGTGAATTCCATTACCGCTTCCGAAGAAGACGAAGCGCTTATCAAGAGCATGCAGACGGCTTCTGCCCTGAATCGCGCTGGCACCACGAACAGCTACATGGCGGTGCAGACGGGTTCCGCCATGAACGCAGCTGCCACGAACACGGCAGGCGCTATGACTGGCTTCATGGGCATGGGTATGGCATCGGGCATGGGCGCTGGTGCGGCAAACGCATTCGGCGGACAGCCCGCTCAGCCGCAGGCAAACGCGTACCCCGTTGCCGCTGATGGCGGCTTTGGCGCAGGTGCCCAGGCCATGAACACCATGCAGCAGCAGGCAGGAGCGCAGGGTCAGGGCCAGAACCAGACGCAAGCAATGCAAGATCAAATTGCTCAGCAGCAGGCTGCGGCGGCAGCAGCTGCAGCGGCGGCCGCTGGTTGGTTGTGCTCTTGCGGCACGAAAAACACCGGCAAGTTCTGCTCCAACTGCGGCAGCGCGAAGCCCGAAGAGTGGACCTGCTCTTGTGGCGCGGTGAACAGTGGCAAGTTCTGCCCCAACTGCGGCAGCGCGAAGCCCGAGGCAGCAGCATCGTGGACGTGCGGCTGCGGCACCGTCAACGAGGGCAAGTTCTGCAAGAACTGCGGAACCCCGCGTCCGTAAGCGTATACGCGAATCGAAACGCTTCCAACAACGTAAGAGCCTCCCAAACGCACGTGCGGGAGGCTCTTTTGTTGACAAATTACCCCACCTTTTGTCAACAATTCGGTGGGGTAAAGACGGTTCGAACAACAGCAGCATGCGGAACACCAGGACGCCAGAACTAATTCTCCCTGTTCAACGGCTCGTTTCCCGCTGCCCTTTCGCGCCCGCCCGCGCGTTTTCGCAGGTTTACTCTTCGCGAAGGCGGCGCAGATACTCCTCCAACGCAGTCTGATACATAGTGCGGTCATTCGCAAACGAAATCAAATCAGCCACTTCATCAGCGGGAACCCAAAACGCATTGTCGATTTCCTCTTCTTGCGCGCTCAGATCACCTTGGACATATTCCGCCAAAAAGAAGAACACGTTGCGCTTGTCCGTCTTTCGCGCCGACGCAACCTGATAGCAAAAATCGGGCAGGATATTCACCTGAATGCCCGTTTCCTCGCGAATCTCGCGAACCGCTGCGGCTTCCCTTGTTTCCCGGGGCACAATGTGCCCCTTGGGGAAGGAACGTCGGTCGCTCTTCATCGCAATCATGAGCACTTCAAAATCGTGCGCCGAACAGGCCAAATCCTGCACGGAAGCACCTGCAGAATCAGCAGCATCCGCACCGGCGGCGTCAGCAGCACTTGCGTCCGCAGCGGCAACGTCGCCCGCAGCAGCGCCTTCCGCACCGCAAGCCGTGCGCCGACGAAACACAACCGCGCCTGCAGAATCGGTCGTGCTGCGCGCATCTTCCGATGTTCCCAGCAACGCCAAAGAAAGCAGCTTACGAACGCGCTTCGGGTCAAGCTGCGAAAAGGGAATGAAGTGATCCACATCGCGCGGACGCACGGGCATTTCGTCCAGCGAGCCTGAGCCTTCGCCTGCGACCTCTTCCCCAGCAGCATTCGCAGCAGCAGATCCTTCCGCCGCAGCACGCTGAGAAGCAGCACATTCTTCCGCAAACTGGCACAAACGATCGGCATGGTTTCCCTGCAGCTTTTCCATCCACACAATGTCGTACCAACGATTGAACTTGTACGCGCACCCATGGAAACGAGCCACAGGCTTATAGCCCTGTTTCTCGTGAAACACCTTGCTGCCATTTGTCAAATAGGGGTCGTTTTCGCAGATAGGAACTGCAATACACGCATTCAGATTCGTAATATTTTGCACGAAAAGCACGTTCTCGAGCGCCATATATAAAAGCGAACCAATACCAATCTGCCGAACGGAGCGGTTCACGTAAATGGAAGTCTCAATAGAATGCTCGTAAGCTGCACGCGTTTTGAATGGGCCCGCGTAAGCGTACGCGCAAATCTTTCCTGCCTGCTCGGCCACAATATAGGGGTATTTTTCCAACGTAGTGGCAATGCGGCGCTCGAATTCTTCAAGCGACGGCACTTCGCGTTCAAACGTCACCGCTGTTTCCCTGACATACGGTGCATATATCGCTAAAAGAGCAGCTGCATCGCGCGGCGTGGCAACGCGAAGCGTTAAAAGCTCTTCATCAACAGAGGGGGTCTGCACGTGCTGCACGTGCTCGGAGTTATCTTCTGTAAGCACCTGAGCTCCTTGGTATCTAGCTTATCGTATGAGTTCACCTATAAAAAAGACCCGGCGAATGCCAGGTCTTCCTTTTCTGGAATGGTGCCCGAGGCGAGAGTCGAACTCGCACGGTTTCCCAACGGTTTTTGAGACCGCCGCGTCTGCCATTCCGCCACTCGGGCGCATTTAAGAATTATATCCAATTGCGCGCCCTCAGTCGAGAAAAAGTTTGTAAATATAGATATTTCTTGCAAAAGGCGTGCATCTGAAATTTCGATGGCGTAGAATGCCGTTGCTCATGAAGAAGGAACAAAACATATCGCATCTGAACAAGGCAAACGCATCGAACGAACCCAGCGCACAGCCCTCAAACGAAAAGAAGGGCAGCGGGAAGTTCATCGGTGTGCTTTTAGTCGTGATTTCTGCCGTAAGCTGGGGTTTTTCCGGCTCAATTGCGCAATACCTCACCCAATGGCAAGGCGTACACGTCGAATGGCTCAACTGCGTGCGCACGGTAGGCGCGGCAATCGTTCTTTTGCCCATTGCTCTTAGCAAGAAGGATTCACGGCAAGAAATCGTTACCGCACTGCGCAGCAAGACCGATATGCGCGATATGGTCATCTTCGCCATCTTCGGCGCATTTGCTTGCCAAATTGGCTACCTTGTTACGCTTTCCATCACGAATTCTGGCACCGCCACTATGTTCGAGCAGCTCAGCGTGATTATCGTTGTAGCCGTGACCTGCCTTACCGTGAAAAGAAAGCCCACCTGCAAAGAGATACTCGCGTTGGTGCTGGCACTCACCGGCGCCTTCTGCTTCTGCACGCAGGGCAGCCTGGATTCCCTTGCCATGCCATTCGAGGGCTTTTTGTGGGGCATCTTTGCCGCTATCGGCATGGCTACTTACGTGCTGCTGCCCGTGCGCCTGCTTAAGAAATTCAGCGGCCTTACCGTAACCGCCCTGGCCATGGCCATTGCGGGCACAGTTATCACCATCGCATTCCGTCCCTGGACCATTATGCCCGAGCTCAACGCTCCGGTAATCTTGGGTGCGCTGGGAACCACCATTCTGGGCACGGTCATTGCATACCTGTTCTTCATGGAGGGCGTGAAGCGCGTGGGCGCCGTAATCGGCGGCCTGCTCGATGCAATCGAGCCGGTAACGGCCATTATCGCAAGCGCCGTTTGGCTGGGAACGGTCGTAACGGGCTGGGACGCTTTGGGATGCGCCCTGATTATTGGCATGATCGTTCTTATCACGCTGCCCGAAAAGGAAAAGGAATCCAAGAACAAGAAAACCGCGAAGAAGGCGCACGGGGCTGCGGAAGCGATTAAGGCTGCAGCGGTCGCGCGAGGCGCAAAAGAACCCGTTATCTGCTGCGACAGTATTCGCTGCAACAAGCGCGAACTGCAACAGCGTTAGCCGCGGCGGCAAGTTCATCTTCTGACGGCAGCGAATACTTGCCCAGCGTCAGACAAACGAACCTCTTCCCTACCAAACGCGTACGCCACATGCTGTTAGACGCACTTTCCGCAAACACTCAACCAGCAAATTTGTTGACAAAAGGTGGGGTAATTTGTCAACAACGCTAGCCCATTGCAATCACAAGAAGCGGGATAGTCACCAGCGAAAGCAACGTTGAAATGATGATGCCCTGGGAAAGCGTTTTGGTGTCGGTGCCATAAAGCAGCGAGAACATAACGCCCACATTTGCCACGGGCATGGCAGACGAAACAACCAGCGCGCCTAAAAGCAAATGGTTGTCCAAGATGGGCGAAAACAGCAACCATACGATAATTGGATTGATTATCAGGCGAAACGCCGACATTCCCCACAAGCGCGGCGTGCCAGCCAAATCGCGTAACGGCATGTTTGCCATCTGCGAGCCAATAATGATCATGGCAGCAGGAGTTGCCATATTGCCAAGCAACGTGAAGATGTCAGTCGCAATCGGAATTTCTTGCACATCACCCGCCTCAAGGGCAATGGCTGCAAGACAGCAGATAGTCATGGGCGTCAGGAACGTTTTGATCGTCACTTTTTCAGGCTGAACTTCTTCGCTGTCTTTCGCGACAAGAATGGGTCCTACGGTGTAGCACAGCAGATTAAACGGCACCTGGAAGATAGACGCGTAAATCAACGCACTCTGGCCGTAAATGGCCGCAATTACCGGAAAACCCAGGAAACCCACGTTGCCAAACGTCAACATGAAACGATAAGCACCCTTGAAACCATTCGGCACTCGCATGACGGCTACCACGATAAATGCCAAGGCGACAAGCAACGCCATCATAGCAAGACAAGAGAAGAACGTAATGCCGATTTCCTCCAATGACAGTGGCTCGTGCTCCGCAAGAACGGCTGACAAAATAAGCGATGGCATTGCCACGTTGATAACAACTTTCGAAAGACCCGTATCAACCTCGTCGTTCGTATAATGAGCTTTTTTGCAAATATAACCCACAGCAATAAGCGCAAACAACATCACCATCTGGGTAACAATGGACGCGGTGTCGGAACTCACAAAAATAACCTCTCTTAATTTAGAACGCAACAAAGGCAGCTTGGCGAAAAAGCCAGATGCCCATCATGCAATAGGTTCAGATAAGTCGTCAATTTAAGAAAACACTTTTTAACACAAAAAAGGTCAGGAACGAATGCTCCTGACCTGTAAAATTCATGGTGGTCAGAGGGGGACTTGAACCCTCGGCACGCGGATTTTCAGTCCGCTGCTCTACCAACTGAGCTACCTGACCACAAACATTGCGCCTTAGCGCAGGTAAGTATTCTACGCAATAACTTTCTGGATTGCAAGTACTTTTTTGATTTTTATTAGTCAAAGTGTTTGCAGAACCAACCTTGCAAAACCAATCGCAAGAGCAGAACGCCCTATTCTAAAATCAGAAATCAATTTCTTCATACTGGATGCCGTGGTCCTGAAGCAACTTCAAAACATCTGCGGGCGAAAACGCCCCCACCGACGAGAGTGCAAATCCTTTTTCATCGCGCGTAATTATCGCATCTGCACCTATTTTCTCAGCACATACGGAAATAAGACAATCTTCAAAGTCGGGCCATGCCAGCCCTGCCGCCCTCTCAAGCGCCTCTTTATCGACAGAACAGATATTGAACTGCTCATAACTCTTCCGAAAAGCTCTTTGAATCTCGGCGCTCTCTTCCCTCTTTTTCATAACATAGAAAATATCTGTATAGGATTTTGCGGAAACCCATAACTCCAAATCCCCAAAAGAATGGGGCATAAGCAGTTTTACGGATTCCTCAAACGGCATGCGACGTGCAATTATGTCGAGAAGAACACAGGTATCAAGCAAAACGCGCATAACGATCGTCCTCTAGCTCATCGCGAATCTCTTTAAAGGTTTTCCCGTTCCATGCATCAGCCAAAGGCAACGACATTCCTTCGTAGACGGCGCGCAAATCCTGAATCAGTTCGGGAGAAACGGTCCGTTTTATATTAGTTTTTCTTAGTCGAACATCGCCTTCGCCAGGCAGAGAGCCGTTTTTAAGGACGTATGTATAGGCCTTATTTATCAAATCTGTCGGATTAGAACCGAGATTTCTCAAAATAAGATCTCCTTGCTCTTTTATTTCAATAGGAACACGTGCTGCAACCATAGTATTCATATCTCCTCCTATCTGCTGTTATACAGTATAACATACAATCGATTGAAAACCCCAGTGCAACCTTGAATCTCCGCACGTCTTCCTAAAAATATGACATCAAATAGCAGCTTTGGAATCATCCATCCAAATGCTTGCAAAACTCCTCATAGGCAATTGATCCCTGATCTACTGTTCTCGTCTCGGATGTTCCATCTTTGTATTTTACAAAAAAAGTCACCTTGTGCTTGTTTTTACCCGATGCAGCAGCAAGCAATCCGACTGGTCCGAGTATAAAACCCCCTACTGCACCCCGAGCAACGGTAGACACCACTTTCTTCCTGCTATCATCCCCTACAATAATCGTCTTTTCAACTTCGGGGCCGGAGTAGTCATACCAATGCTTCTTCTCTCCCTTTTTCTTTTCCAGTTTATTGTCGGAACAAGCATCTTTCTCTTTTTCAATTGAGTGCTCTTCCGAGAGCGCGCTTAACCGTCCCATCGTCGCAGAATCCACCAAGTCGCAGCAATAAAGTCCACTCACACGAGTCAATGCTTCCATTATTTCAGCAGAATCGATATCACAGCACTGCTTTAAATTCTTCGCAGCAGCATATTTGTTTCCTTCCGCTTCAATCAATGCTTCAAGCACTACATTTGGGTCAAGGTTCCCTCGAGCCACTTTCTCTAGATTGGATGTTCTTTCTTTTTCAACCGCCTTATCGCTCGTTCGAGAATAAGAAAGTGAGACACGCCGATCATCATCTTTAATCTCAAAGGACTCTTCCTCCAAAGTTGGACAACCACACCCACCGCAAAAAAGGTCCCCCTCGTAAATAACGGTTCCACATTTGGAGCATTTTTTCCAAGCAACTTTTGGATTCTTTATTTGTTCAATTGCTTCTTTAGCTTTCTCTATTTCTTTTTTGTCAACAGGAAGGCTAATCCAATCACCCTGGCATTTGACCTTAATACATCCAGTTGTAAACAGTCCCTCATCTAATTGGACATCATCGATGAATTGAAGCGATATTACATTCCTTTTTGTGTCAATGAGTCTCGTGTCTTCAATGCTCCACTGCTTCTTTGTCCCTTGATTAAAGATGATTTTCATTAGCCAACTTCTCTCACTTAATAGCCACAAAAACCAGTGCTTCTTCCGAACGACAAATAGTCCAGTATTTCTCAACCGACCTCAATTAATAATGCAGTCCGACCACAATAAGTTGCAACATAGGGCAGATTGACTTCTACTTAAGCACCGATTCCCCCACAAGTTCACCTCATCTACGGTTCCCAGGGAAACAATAGTAATTTCTGGACTAGCATTTATCGCTACTTCTCTGAGTATCTACGTACGCTTTTGTTGGGGAAATCAAAATAGTTGATATAAGGATTATCCGGCCTTACATCTTTATTGTATAAATCAATCTCCTTTTTCGATGCATCTCTTACAGCAACAAGAAAGATTGATTTATCCTCAGCGGTAAAGAACACGTCAAACCCCCCAATCGTTCCCTGCACATACTGAAGAGCAGTATCTGATTTGAAGTTCTTTTCAGATAAGACCATATCACCGCAGCCAACGTTGTCCAATATTTCGTAAGCAGCATCAGCCTCTTCTTCTGAAAAATCAAATGACTGAACGAGCGCAGATTTTAAGGAATCCCCCCTTTTAGCCTCAATCGACGATGATGCCGACGAGACATCAGACTCGAGACTTTTCTCCGGTTGCTCAGCGCCCCCTCCAAACACGCCAGCAAGAACCAGCACAACCACTAAAACAACAGCGAAGCGGAAACAACCAGCCTTTTTACTGTCTTTCTTTTTATCGGTACAATCTTCTTGCCTTTCTTGGCCAATATCATTGCTTGCTTCATGACCACCTTTTACGGCCCCAAAGAACTCGGCTGAGCTGCATCCTTCCACCTCGCAACCACATGTTCTGCAGAACATATCACCATCGGACAGCAATGCATCGCACTTCACACAGTGTTTTGCGGCCACAACAAACCTCCTTAGTTAAAAGTCTGCGGCTTTCTCTGCAAAAAAACACTGACACGAATCGGAGCTATTTGCAATCGCACTCTCCCTTTGCCAGCTCATGCCCCGAGCACAAGAGACACAGATTGCTTTCACTCCAGCATATCAGAGTAAGTACCATTCTATCATCTGCAAAACACGAAGCATACCTTGCGTCGGCATGTTTTGCTCCACGAATTTTAACCAACCACCAATAAAACGAAAGCGGCAAGGCAAAGGGCGGGCGCAAAGGGAAAGGCAAGATCGCGGGAAGGGGCGCACGCAAGTCGGGCGACAAGCGCACATGCCAGCGTTTTTCCCACAGGAAAAATCAACGCAAGCACGCAAGCTGCAAGCAGGCAAGCAAGCGCTCCCCCAAACCCCAGATAAAGCGCGAAAACTGCCAGCAGCTTTATATCTCCGCCGCCAAACGAATCCCGCCCGCGTAAGCGTTCATACGCGAACGCTGCAAAAAGCAAGCACACGGCAACGCCCGCAAAACCCACCACACCACGCGCAACATACAGCAGCGCGCACGAAACCCCTTGCTGCAATGCGGTCAGCATCACCGACAAAAGCCATACAACCACTAGACCAGCCAAAAGCCGTGGCGCAACAATGCGATGACGCATGTCGTACCAAGAAATCGCAATTGCCAGCATTAGAAACACCAGCAAGCAGACAACTTCGCCTACAGTAATAACCAGCGAAAACACGCTTTGCACCCCCTCCTTCGCAACATGACCCATTCCGACGAGCCATGCATTCAAAGCACAGCAGCTCATCAGCGACCATGCCAACAGGTAAGGAGAAGCATACGAAACGCCGCTATCAAAAACCTGACAAAAAGCCATCAAAACGGCGCGCACCGTTGACAGAAAACCAGCAAAACGGGCGAAATTCCTAACAAAAAGCTATCAAATAGCCTGAAGCTCCCAGCGCGTAGGTTGACAGTTTTGCCGCATATCGGCTTGTCAATCGGTTGCTTGTTTCCATCATGCAGCTTCGACCACGGCCTTTGTTGTGTGCAGCCTTGCTTGACACCCTACGTTTGGTGGTAGAATGACAGGAAACACTTTTCCTTGGGAGGAAACAATGCTCATTTCAACAAAGGGCCGCTACGCGTTACGTATGGTAATAGCCCTTGCAAAACTGGAAAAAGAAAAGAAGGCACCCGTTTCGCTCAAAGACATTGCCGAAGCAGAATGCGTTTCCATGAAGTACCTGGAACAACTGGCTCGCTGCCTTTCAAGCAAGGGCATCATCACTAGTTCGCGCGGTAAATATGGCGGATATCGCCTGTCTGATCAGCCCGAAAATATTCTTGCAGGCGATGTTCTACGCGCAGCAGAAGGATCGACCGCGCCCGTTTCTTGCCTAGAGGGGGGCACTCCCTGCCCCCGGCAAAACGTGTGCACCACCGTGTCGTTCTGGCGCGGGCTTGATGCCGTTATCGAGAAATACATTGACAGCGTTACCCTTGCCGATCTGCTAAAGGAGTAGATTCGGCATTTTCCGTACGAACGTAAGCTGATTCAAGACCGCTTCAACGCGTCCGCTCATTCGCGTATCGAACACGCGATATAACCTGCGAAAACAAAAGCGCAGGCAGAACCGCAATTCAACAAATACGGTTCGCTTTTGTTACAGTTAGGGGTACATTTCGCGCACAGACATAAGCGACACGCGGGTTAGAGTAAACTAAGGCAGTATGCAAACTATCGGAGGACTTCCATGGATATTGGCGCTACCCTACCTATCTGGAGTATTATCCCCTTTGCGGGTATGCTTCTTTGTATTGCGATTCTGCCTTTGACGAAACTTGCCGAATGGTGGGAGCATCACCAACTGCACGTTGCCATTTTCTGGTCGTTTGTTTTCCTGATTCCGTTCACCATTTCGTACGGAATGCACGAAACCGGCTACGAGCTTATGGAATCGGTTGTTCTTGACTACATTCCCTTCATCGTTTTGCTGTTGGGCCTGTTCGTTGTCACGGGAAACATCCACGTAGCGGGTACCATTCCCGGCACCACGCGCAACAACGTGATTATGCTGGCTATTGGCACATTCCTGGCAAGCTGGGTGGGCACCACGGGCGCGGCCATGCTTTTGATTCGCCCCGTGCTGCGCGCAAACGTGTGGCGTCGCAACAAGACGCATATCATCGTGTTCTTCATTTTCCTTGTTGCCAACATGGGCGGCTGTCTGACCCCTTTGGGTGATCCTCCGCTGTTCCTGGGCTTTTTGCGCGGCGTGCCGTTCCTGTGGACCATGGAGCATATCTGGCACATCCTGATTCTGAACACCGTTCTTCTTTTAGCGCTGTTTGCCCTGATTGACAGCCATTTCATCAAGAAGGAAGGCAAAGAAGGCCTGGAGGCTTTGGAACTTGAGCGCAAAGCCATGGGTCGTGTTCCCTTCCGCATTGAGGGCGGTCACAATGTGGCGTTTTTGGCACTTATTATTCTTGCGGTTATCTTGAATGGCACCATCCCGCAAATTGATTCGTTCCTGGATGCAAAAGGCCAGGTCATTGGCATTGACGTCTACGAAGGAATCCATCTGGGCTTCAATTACTTCTTGCAGATTATCCTGATTGCCATTGCAGCAGCCCTTTCTTGGTACACCACGAAACCCGTGCTGCGCGAGAAGAATGACTTCGAGTGGGGTCCCATTGCGGAAGTCGCCAAGCTGTTCATCGGCATCTTCATCACCATGATCCCGGCTCTGGCGCTGCTGCGCACGTACGGCGGCGAATTGGGAATTGACTCCCCCGTAAAGTTCTTCTGGATCACCGGCGCGCTGTCCAGTTTCCTGGACAACTCCCCCACCTACGTGGTGTTCCTGACCACGGCGGGCGCTTTGGGTGCCACCGAAGGCGTTGCAACCACGGTGGGCATTGTTGCACCTGAGATCCTTCTTGCCATTAGCGCTGGTGCTGTGTTCATGGGCGCCATCACCTACATTGGCAATGCGCCGAACTTCATGGTCAAAAGCATTTCGGAGCGTTCCGGCGGCGTGAAAATGCCCAGCTTCTTTGGGTATATGGGCTGGTCATGCGCGATTTTGGTACCGCTTTTCATAATTGACACCCTAATATTCTTCCTATAGCACCGAAAGGTCGTAACAGACCATGTTGTATTCTGAACTGATGAATTCGCCCGAGAAAATCGATCAGATTATTGACGCATACGTAAACGAGCATTGGGAAGACGTACTGGCGGATTTGCAAACGCTTATCGCCATTCCCAGTTTCCGCGAAGACGACAAGGCGAACCCACAAGAAAACGCGCCGTTTGGACCCGGACCGCGCCGCGCACTTGATGCCGCGCTTGAAATCGCAGGTCGCATGGGTTTCGAGACGCACGATGTAGATGGCTATATCGGGTACGCGGATTATCGGGGCGAAGAAGGCGCGGCGGCTGCAGGCGCTGCAGATGCTGCAGATGCTGCGGATGCTGCGGATGCAACAAGCGCGGCTGACGCGACGGCTGCGGCGGGCGCGGGCGATGCAGCTGCAGATGTAGAAGCGAGCAGGGGTTCGCGCGCAGACGAACGCACAGACACGGACACCAGACGCCGCCAAATCGGTATCATCGGCCATGTGGACATTGTTCCCGCAGGTCCTGGTTGGAACGTGGAACCGTATGCTGTTACGCGCAAGGACGGCTTTTTGCTGGGACGCGGCATTGCCGATGACAAAGGCCCCGTTATCGTTGCGCTGCATGCCATGAATGTTTGGAAACAGCTTGGCATAGCACTCCCCTATGACCTGCGCTTTCTTTTCGGTGCAGCAGAAGAAACGGGCATGGAAGATGTTCCTTACTACCGCGAGCGCTTCCAAGACCCTGACTTTCTTTTCACACCCGATGCAGAGTTTCCCGTATGCTATGGCGAAAAAGGCCACTACGATGGCACGCTGGTAAGTAGACCGCTGCAAAACGGTAGAATCATTGACATTCAAGGCGGCACAGCGCCCAACGCCGTTCCTGGCTCTGCTTTTGCGGTGGTGAGCTGCGATAATGCTGTTACCGCAGACACGCTTCCCGCAGCAGAGCGCATTACCGTAACGGATTTGGGCAACGGAACCGCGCGCATTGACGCTCATGGAAAATGCCAGCACGCATCTATTCCCGAAGGCGGTATCAACGCTATTGGAATCTTGATTGACTACCTTTTGGCAAACGATCTTTGCTCAGAAGACGAGCGCGAATTCTTGCAGCTTGAACAACGGCTATTAAGCTGCACCGATGGAAGCTGTTTCGATTGTGCCTGTTCGGACAAAGATTTCGGCAGCTTGACCATGGTTGGCGGCATGATTTCGCTTGAAGGTGGAGGCATTCGGCAGACCATTGATTGCCGCTTCCCCACCTGCATTACCGCCGATGAGATTGAGATGCACATCCGCAGGGCATCGTGCGCATGCGGAGCATCAATCTGGCGCGATTCCTGCATGGAGCCATTCCTGGTTGACCCGCAATCGCCCGAGATTCAAACCCTGCTGCGCGCCTACAACGAAGCAACGGGCGAGAACGCCGAACCGTTCACCATGGGTGGCGGCACCTATGCGCGCCTGTTCAGCAATGCGGCAAGTTTCGGTCCCGAGAAACCCTGGGTTCCTATGCCGGATTGGGTAGGCGGAATGCACAGTCCCAACGAAGGAATGAGAGAAGAAGACCTGAAAGAAGCGCTGCGCATTTACGCGCGGGTAATCATTGGGTTCTAATCATTGGGTTCTTACGGTGAAACGCAGCGGCCAAGGCAACTGCGTTTCTCGCGCCTTACAGGAAAATAAGCAAGATCATAGCCGCAGCAGCAAGCGCCAATCCAACAGGCAAAGGCTCTTCTTTTCTGCCGCTGCCAAAGCCGCTCGTGTAAAGCTGTGGAACCAGCATTCCATCGGCGCGATGCGATAGAACAATCTTCCTGAGCAGGAACAACACCAAAAGCACCGCCAGCATGAGCGCAACAATCACCAAAGCACCTGTTGATCCCATGAACAGACCCAACGCCATAGACGTGATAAATGTCGCAGGGCTCAAAAGCTCAGAGCCGGTAAGCAAGCCGATAACTATAACCGCAAGCGCACCTAGCACGAACATAATTGCGGCTCCCACCAGGCCATCCAGGAAAACTGGCAACGCGCCCACACCGAAAAAGTTCACGAATACAGGAACCAAGCCGCCCGCGCCCAACGATGAAACCTCGGGACCAATGCCATACGGCATGAACCAAACCGAAATAAGCCACAGAGCCACCACAGCAAGCGCCAAGATCGATGGCGCCCTGTTTGACCTGCGATCAAGCGCACCCGAAACAACAAGCAGCGCGAACAAAAGCGCGAATACAAACGAAGGAAGTAAAATGCCGTAACGCAGGAATACGCCAATCCAGCTCAAAAGCAACACGACGCCGCAGACGGCATCAATTGCATCGAAGCCTTCATTCGGAGTGGACGAATCATTCGTCGCACCAACGTAATATGTCCCGTTCATCTGCACCATGTTGCATCGCGAGCTATCCTTATTCGCTCAACTTCCCTCTCCGTTCTTTACCCGCTACTCGCCAAAAATCAGCTGGCGCTCTTCCCCTTGAAGAGCCGCGCGCGCCTGATCGCGCAGGCCGTTCACGCCAATAAAGAACTGGCGCATCATGACCACCGTCAGATAACGACCCTTCGGCGTAAGTGTCAATTCTTCCGCGTTATCGGTGGCGAAAGCCCCGTTCAAACGCATAAACGCCATTTCAGCAGGAAGTCCCAAATCAACGCTCACGCCAAAATCGCGTTCGAAAGCCTTCTTGTCCAAGCGCAAACCGAACAGCTGCATCATAAAACGATAACGCATGCGGTCGCGCAGCGTGAAGCTTGTCTTGCCCATAATCGACATGTTACCTGCCTCGATTGCGGCATTGTAATCCTTCACGCTGAACGTATTCACGTACAAATCGTGGCCTAAATACGTAATGCCGCCCGAACCAATGGCGGGGTATTCCTCGTAATTCACCACGTATTCGTCGATCATCGCCTCGTTTTCGGCTGTGCCGGCACTAGTACCTGCCGAAACACCTGCATCGCACGTAGCGCGATACCCGTTCTTGCGATTGAACGTCCACGCGGAACCAAACTCGAACGGCGCGTTTTCGCCTTCCGTCAAAAGCGAACAGATAATCTCGTAGAACTGCTTTTCGCGGTTGTAATCGACTTTGCCCACCGTAGCCGCAAGCGATTTCTCCACGGAAGGAGACGCCATAAGCGGATAGAACGTGGTTTGCGAGGCGCCGCTTTCAACCACGCGCTCAATGTCGGAAATCAGAATATCCGCCGTTTGAGCTGGGAAATTAAAAATCATATCGGCGTTCATCGACACAAAATGCGGGCTGGCGTATTTGATGCGCTCAATAATTTCCGCACCGCACCCGTACTTATCGTAGCGGTCCATTTGCTTCAAAAGGCCATCATCGAAGCTCTGAACGCCCACGGAAAGACGCTGCACGCGCCCTTCCAACTTCTCAACGTATTCGGGAATCAGGTGGTTCGGGTTCGTCTCGCTCGAAACTTCCTTGATGCCGGGGAAGGCGTCGCGCGCCAGATCGATGGTTTCGCACAACTCATCAATCATAATGGTGGGCGTGCCACCGCCAATGTAGACGCTCTCGAAGTCATAGCCCAGCTCTTTGAGCATGAGCATTTCTTTGCGCATGTTCTTGAAATACGGAACCGCGCGGTCCTCTTTGAACGGGAAACGGTTGAACGAGCAGTATGGGCACAGACGCTCGCAGAACGGCACGTGCATATACAGCATGTATTTCTTACCGGGCGTAGGCGCGGGCATACGCGTTTGCGCCGTGGGCGAAAGCTTCAAATAGCCATCGGAGCAGCAGCGTACCACCGTGCTTAACATGCGCTCAGATAACATTTCGTCTCTCTTTCCATTCGCACTACATCAAAATCTGCGCCAAGTCGCATTCTCACCAAAGTCAGCGAGAAGCGCATCGGCCCAGGCAGTTGACCCGTTGCGCGACTGAGCGTACTTCGGTACGCGAAGCGGAGCGCAAAAGGGTCAAATGGCGGGCCTAGGCGCTTCGCAGCGTCAGGCAGTTGCGGCGTTCGCTGGAACGACGTAACCCAACCTTACCAGGCGCTACGACCAATCAACGCGCGCTTACCAATATCCTGACGATACTGTTTGCCCTCGAAATTGATTAGGTCAACCGCTTCGTACGCCTTATCGCGCGCTTCTTCGAACGTCTTGCCCAGCGCAACCACGTTCAGCACGCGGCCACCTGCAGTAATAAGCTCGCCATCACTGTTCAAAGCCGTGCCCGCGTGAAACACGGTAACGTCTTCGATGTCTTCAGCTTCGTCAATACCCAGAATCACTTTGCCCTTTTCGTAAGCGCCCGGGTAGCCTTCGCTTGCCAAAACAACGCACACCGCCCACTCATCGCGCCACGAAAGCTTCAAATCATCCGTGCTGCCTTCGGCAATTGCACGAACTACCTGGGCAAAGTCGTTCTCCAAGCGCGGCAAGATAACTTGCGTTTCCGGGTCACCAAAACGCGCGTTGAATTCCAGCACCTTGGGACCTTCTTCGGTAAGCATGAAGCCGCCATACAGCACGCCGCGGTAATCCACGGGGAAGGGCTCGCGCGCCGTTGCCTGCGCCGCAACCTGCATGATGCGCTGCATTTCGGGCAGCTCGCCTTCGTTCAGAATGGGCACCGGAGAATACACGCCCATGCCGCCCGTGTTCGGACCGCGGTCGCCATCGTAGGCGCGCTTGTGATCCTGCGCGGTGGTCATGCAGAACGCTTTGCCGTTCGACACGAATGCCAAAAGCGAGCACTCAGGCCCCACCAGGCATTCTTCAATAACAACTTTTGCACCGGCAGCGCCAAATGCGCCGCTGAAGCAATCATGCACGGCCTCAAGAGCATCTTCAAGCTCTTCGGCAACAATAACGCCTTTACCTGCGGCAAGACCATCGGCCTTCACTACAATGGGAGCACCCAGCTCGTTTACGTAAGCAAGGGCGTCGGCCTCGTTGTCAAAGCTGCCATAACGCGCCGTGGGAATGTTGTTCGCATCCATGAATTCCTTGCTGAAGGTTTTGCTTCCTTCAAGCTGGGCGCCATACGAATCAGGACCGAACACCAGAATGCCCGCCGCACGCAAATCATCGGCCACGCCTGCAACCAAGGGAGCTTCGGGACCAATAACTACCAGGTCAATTGCATGTTCCGGCTTCTGGCAAAACGCCAGAATGCTCTTCGCGTCGTTGATATCAAGACCGGTCACGTTCTGCGCAATACGCGCCGTACCACCATTGCCGGGCGCAACGTACAAACCCTCCACTTGAGACGACTTTGCAAGTGCCCAGGTCATAGCGTGTTCGCGACCACCAGAGCCCAATACCAGTATATTCACAGCATTCCTTTCGTCTGTTTCTCTTGCCTTGTTTGGTCAATCAACTGCATTTGCCGCTTATCATTTGCGCCGAAGCGCGTGCTACCTTAGCGAAACGAACGGCGCAACCGCAGTCGCACCGTTCGCAGCCGAATCTCTAGCGAAGCGCCTCGTCCTGAATGATTGTTGCATCGCGCTCGGGAGCAACGGAAATCATGGTCATGGGCGCACCCACCAACTCTTCCAAGTGCCTGATGTACTTCTGAGCATTCTCGGGCAGCTCGTCAAACGTCTTGCAACCCGTAATATCGCAGCCCTTCCAACCAGGCAGTTCTTCGTAGATGGGCTTAGCGTGGAACAGAACGCTTTGCTGCATGGGCAGATAATCATAGCGCACGCCATCGCACTCGTAAGCCACGCACACCTTGATGGTTTCGAACTCGGAAAGCACGTCAAGCTTCGTCAGAGCAATATCGGTCAGGCCATTTACGTCAACCGCGTACTTGCCAATCACAGCATCGAACCAGCCGCAACGACGCTTGCGACCCGTGGTCACGCCATATTCGTGGCCAACCGAGCACAGTGCTTCGCCGACCTCGGCCTCTTCGCCCACGCCACCGTTTTCAGGGAACAGCTGCTCGGTGGGGAAAGGACCGCCACCAACGCGCGTGGTGTACGCCTTCATGATGCCAATGACTTTGTTCACGGCCATGGGACCCACGCCCGTGCCAATTGCTGCGCCGCCCGCGCTGCAGGAAGAAGACGTCACGTACGGATACGTGCCGTGGTCGATGTCAAGCATAGTTGCCTGTGCGCCCTCGAACAGGATATTCTTGCCTTCGCGCAGCGCGTTATTCAGAAGTTGCGTGGTCTCGGCCATGTACGGCTTCAGGATGCGCGCGTACGGCAGCATCTCATCGCAAATCTCATCAACCGTGTAGGTGTGCAGGTTGTAAATCTTGTCCAAAATGGGATTTTTCTGAGCAAGCGCGGCTTCGACCTTCATGCGGAACACTTTTTCGTCCATCAGATCCTGCACGCGAATGCCTTTGCGCGCCGCCTTGTCCTGGTAGCACGGGCCAATGCCGCGCTTCGTGGTGCCAATGGAGTTCTTGCCCAGCATCTTCTCATCGGCGCCGTCAAGATCCTTGTGATACGGCATGATGATGTGAGCGTTGCAGCTGATCTTCAGACGCTCGGAGCTAATGCCTTCTGCCTGCAGCATGGCCATTTCTTTGACCAGCGCGCCAGGATCAATAACAACGCCGTTGCCAATAACCGGAACGCAGTTTTCGTACATAACGCCTGATGGCATCAGGTGTAACGCCAGGCTTACATCGCCATGAACAACGGTGTGACCTGCGTTGTTTCCGCCCTGAAAGCGCACGACATAATCGTACTTTCCGGCAATAAGGTCGGTGATTTTACCTTTGCCCTCATCGCCCCATTGAGTTCCTACCAAAACTGTACTCGGCATGGAAGCACCCTCTCTATCGTCGTTCGTGTGCATGCACATTTAGATACGTAATAATCCAAACTACTATTATAGTACGAACGATTTCGAGCAAGGCATGTGAGCGCGCATCGCCGCGTTAAAAAGCACTATCTTTTCAGGTAAAA
>CAKTXN010000008.1 GCA_934630905.1 uncultured Eggerthellaceae bacterium | reverse complement strand
TCTACTGCGGTCGTCAATTACTATATGTCTCAATCGAACATAATTGTGAACTGGTGTTTTGCGAAAACGCATTCCACATGAAAGCGCCAGATGCAGAAAAATGCCCCGATCAGCGCTCCCAACCTACTTCCAACCTTATGCAACTTCGAATTTGGGACCCAAAATCCAACAACCTGAGTAAACTTAGAGCAAACCCTTGCTGGAACACAAGCGAGATAGGATAGCGGTAGCGCAAGCCGCTATTCGGTGCATCTCGTAAGCTCCCGAACAGCACTCCCCAAAAACCAATCGTCAAAACGAACAAAAGCATCCATGGCTACAGCAAACGCTGCGTAATAAGCGCGCTCGTCTTTTTCGACAGTCTGCGCGACCAAGTCGCCTATCCAGGTCAAGACATGCTTCGACAGGAAGTCACGCTGCGTTTCCAGAATCCGACGAACTTGGTCGTCGTCCCCATCGGCATAAGCTTCAAATGCCCGCCCACTCATACGGCCCAGGTAATCCATCATGGCAGCAACATGGTCATCGGGAGAACGACGCTCGGCTTGAAGCTTAAACCCTGCGTCGTAATAGTAAGAACGCACGTCAAGCGTGCTTTCCTGGAAGAGCAACTTTTCCTTACCCACATACGGAGACTCCCACGGGTACACATATGCGGGTCCTGGAAGCAAGAACAGTTTGACATAATCGCTATTCAAAGTATCAACAAAGGAAGCGTCGATGCCTGCAGCCTTGGCGTTTCTTAAATAAGCAACCGCCATCTCAACACGATGCACAGTTGAATCACCAAGAAGGCATCCGTCTTGCGAAATCAGTTGCTTTACGCTATCAAGCGCCCCGAAAGCCTCTTCGCCGAACATCGTTTCTACACTCTGGCTTGATGGCTCACTGCCAAACACGACATGCATCAGATTGTAGAGATACGTACGACAGGCAAGAAAAAGAGCAATCTCGCTTTCATGTTCACGGTTTGTCATATAGGCACTCCCTTACATCGCGCTCCTGCAGCAAGCAGAATCGACCCGCAAATTAGATCGCACCGCACGCTTAAACATACGGTGCGATCCAAAAAAACTAAACAACTTCGAACACTAACTTACCACTTCAGCTCACGGGCGCTCGCGTCGAAAGCACTCTCTTTTGCCCTGATAAGAACATTCGGCTTCGTCAAATCTGGCGACGGCAACACAACTATGCTTCCACCATCCAGGTTGGAACCATACTTGGCGCGCAACCCATCAACATCGCCAAAATCAAGCGCACGATTCGGGCAGCTTGCCACACATGCAGGCTGATTGCCCTCTTTGCGCAATCCGTAGCAGCCATCGCACTTTCCAGAAACACCCTCATCAGGGAAGTATTGCGGCTGTCCGTAAGGACAAGACATAACGCACATGCGGCATCCAATGCATTTCGTCTTATCCTGAATCACCGTTCCATCGTCCGCCTTATAGATAGCGCCCGTTGGGCAATTGTCCAAACAGATGGGCCTGTCGCAATGGTTGCAGCCAAACGAATAGCTGAACGCTTTTACGTTGGGGAATGTACCCACCGTGTAGGTATGCGCCTCGCGATACAGATAGCCCACTTCAAGGCGATTCTTGTCCTTGCACGCAACCTGGCAGGCGCGGCAGCCTATGCATTTTGCCATATCAAAATAAAATCCGACCTTGGTCATGCGTCTGCGCCCCTTCCCTACGCCTCAAACGTGAAGATACGCTGTGGCAGGAGATAATCATCCTCAAGAGGCGTACCTGTATATTTCTCGAAATTGCAGTTGCAGTTGTTGTAGCCCGACACTCCCATAGCAGGAATATCGTTGCCAATAAGATAGTTATCGGCGCCGCCACGATCGATGCCCGTCTTCTCATCGATATCAACCCACGCACCATGCGGAAGGCCCACTTCGCCCGGCACAAGCGTCTCCATCACGCATGCTTTGCGCAGCGTCTTGGCATACTTTGTCCAAATCAAAACGGTGTCGCCATCCTCGATGCCCTTTTCCGCGGCATCGCCGGCATTGAGGAACACGGGGCTCTTCCAAGCCTCACGCAGCCAGGGGCAATTTCCATACGTGCTATGGGAACGGCCCATGTAATGCGGGTTATACAGTACGTAGGGGTATTCGCCCTTCTTGCCATTGATATCACAATTTTCAAACGTGCTCTCGTAACCCAGTTCAGACACGAAGTATGTCGGGTAGGGCTTAAACACAGTCGAATTGAACTTGAAGCTGTTCAGCAAATCGGCGCGAGCCTGGCAGTAAATCTCAAGCTTGCCGCTAGCGCTGGTAAGAGGATGACCTTCGGGATCATCAACAAACGACTTAAAGCCAATGAAGCCGTACTTGTCGCCTTCCTTGCGCGGTATCTGATAGGTACCGCGCTCCAGGAATTCCTTGAGCGAAATAACGCCTTCTTGCGGCTTTCCTTCCACGCCCCACTCATCGATATCCTTTTGAGTGATGGTCAACAGCGGCCCAAAACCCGTTGGGCTGGATTCGCTCACTACGGTGCTTCCCGCCAGTTGGTTGAAGAACTGCTGCTTTTCGCTGATGGGATAAACGGTATTGGGATCAATTCCCAGCGCCTTAAGTAGCAGGCGCTCAATTTCCTGGTCGGTCTTTGCTTCGTAAAGCGGTTCGGTCACCTGGGTATAGCAAATAATAGTTTCCCTGTTCGGGTAATCGCCAAACCCACCGACGCGCTCCCATTCCGTTGTCACCGGCAAAACGATATCGGAGTACAGAGCATTAGTGGTCATAAACTGTGCGCGTGTGAACACAAAGTCAACTTTGCGATGAGCCTCTATGCCCTCTGCCATGTTGATACCCGATTGCAGCTGCGCGGTAATCTCGTGGAAAATACCGTGGATTTCGGGGTACACCTCGTCACGACCCATGGACATCCTAAGCTGGAGCCAGTCGCCCACGTGACGGTAAGGGCCGCCGCCGTTTTTGATGAGACCCCAAACCAAAGCCGCAGGCGCAATTTGATTGACCGGGTTCGGAACAGGAGGAAGTCCATTCTTACCAGGATTGATCAACGAAGGACCAGCCCAACCGGCACCCGTATTGTACGCGGTACCACAAGCATGACCGCTTTTACCCATGTGGCCGCCCATAGCACCTAGCGCCATAAGCATCTGGGGAAGCATTTCGGTACCGTAGCAGCGGGCCATAGCGTAATTATGCAGAATCATAACTTTGTTCTTCATGCCAACTTCGCGCGCGAACCAAGTGATTCGATCAACAGGCACGCCGCAAATCTTCGAAGCCCATTCAGGCGTCTTGGGAATGCCGTCGTATTTGCCCAGCAAATAATCCATCAGATTCTCGTCTATTTTGGCATCTGCCGGCATATGTTCGGAATCAAAACCAACGGTATATTTATTAAGGAAGTCCCAGTCAACAATGCCGCCTTCTTCTTTATCAAGGCGAAGCATCTCGTAGGCAACGCCCATCATGAAGGGCATGTCAGTACCGCCGCGAACCGGAATCCACTCTGCATCAAGCAGCTGAGCGGTGGCATTATACAGCGGGTCAACAACAATGAATTTTACGCCATGCTCTTTAACGTGCTGGAAGAAGTACGTGGGCAAGCCTGCCGCCGACCATGCAGGGTTAGCGGAATACAAAACAATAGTGTCCGCGTTAAGCATGTCGTAGCGATCGTTCGCCATGCCAAGGTTGAGCCACGGCAAACCGCAAGGTTGCAAGTCAAAGCAGTATGAACCATGGGAACCAGTATCCCAATTGGAAGAAGCACCGCCAAATGCCTTCAAGGCATTGGTTGGCTTCTTGTCGTAAAACGCTTGACAGCCGTATTGTTCCTTCACGCGCTTCATCTCTTGGGCCATAAGGCTAATTGCTTCATCCCAGGAGATGCGTTCCCATTCATCCTTGCCGCGCAGCTCGCCATGGGAGTTCTCTCCTCCGCCAGGCTGCCAATGCTTGCGCTTCATAGGATAGCGTAAACGGTCAACACCAAAGCATTGCTGCTGTTGAGCACGCCCACGTACGCAACCACGCTGCTGCGGATAATCAAAAGAATCTTCATGGGTGTCGTCGGTCTTTTGCCTGATAACAACGCCGTCTTTTACCATGACCTTGTTCAAACAGCGACCACCGCACTGATGCCAGCACGCTGCAGGAACCCAGGTGCCGTCTTTCGCCAAGTCGATTGGCAGCAGATGCTTTCCCGTAGCATCAAGGCTGGCATCCGAGGAACAACCCACGGTTCCAAGCATCGCCGCGCTTGCAGCGATTGCGGTCGCCGCGCCAATAAAGCCGCGACGAGAAATATTGTCGTTGATTGCCATTGATATCCCCCCTCGTTCCTACAAGACCGTAGCGACTGCATAGAACGCATAGCGCGAAATCGCAACGCCAACAATCAAAGCAATGCAGATCGCCAAAGCATAAGCCTTTTTGTTCTCCCTCTTTGCGGAAAGAGCAGCAAGAACAGCGGCCAAAACAGGCGCCACGACAAAAGCAACAATGTGAAGCATAGAATCGGCGCCTACGCCGATGAACGCAACGATTTCAAGGCACAGCCCAATTGCAAGCAGAGCTGCGAAAACATAGAACGCGCGAAGGCAATTCTTTTCACCAAGATCGACAACGCCCAAAGCCACGCACAGACCAAAGCCCATTGCCAAATCCCCCGCTACGAAAGAGATGACCGTTGCGGGCGCATTGCACCAAGCCTCAACACCGTAAACGCTGGTGTACGCTAGCCCCATCGCAAACATGCAGACGACGCCCACGAAGGCAGCAACGATACGCAATCCATGTGGGCTATCTTTTTTGACCAACGTGACAATCAGGTCAACGATTGCAAGAACCAAGAACGCAATTGCGATTAGAACTTCCATCACCATGCCGGATCCCATGTTGATGGTGTCCGCGAATACCGCATCAAACGCACGCGGAATGCTTTGGATATGCGTTGCGGCAGCAATCGTGCCTACCGCAAAAAGAACAACTACTACTGCGGGGATAAGCCAAGGCTTTTCGCCTGAGCGTCTACGCAAGAAACACGTTTCGCACACGCAAGCGCCGACAGCCATGCCCCCTAAAAGCGTGAACAAATACAGGGATACAAGCTCCATCTCCTCTAGCCTCCTCGTTCCTAAGACCGCCCCTGGCGGTCTTCCCCAAATCGCGCACTATCCCTCGTAGCAGCGCGATTCGCCAGGCCCGCAGTGTCTTGCCGCGGGTCCAACTGCACCAAGCAGTTTGCTGGCTAGGAACTTGGCCAAATCCCATTAAACCAAAATGTACAGCATTGTCGTGCGACAGTCAATACTGTCGCACGACAAAGTGCGAGAATAAGTCCTACTGTCAATACCGCAGGTAAACACTAGGTTTTCGATCATTCAAACTGTTGTCGAAATCAACAGTTGATACAATAAGGAGGACAAAATACGTCACTTTGCTCTTGCGGGGCGCAAAGACGCAATTGTTCGTCAACCAATTTAGACAGTGTTTAGTTATCACAGATAACTAGACACTGTCTGCACGCAGACAATAATGACATGCGCCGTGTCAAGTTTTTAAGGGCGCCCAGTATCACTCGCTTCTCGCGAACGCTTGTTTTTCGATGACACTCAGCCTCGCTCGACTCCAAGGCGACCCCAAAAGCAGTCGCTTTTAAGAGCATCTAGCCCTATTCAACCCCACGTCGTCCGCTTTCAAAAGTCAGCTTGTTGAAAAAGCGGGGTGAAATTCGAAGTTGTGGTAGGTTGGAAGTAGGTCGCATCTTCTACTGCGGTCGTCAATTACTATATGTCTCAATCGAACATAATTGTGAACTGGTGTTTTGCGAAAACGCATTCCACGCGAAAGCGCCCGATGCAGAAAAATGCCCCGATCAGCGCTCCCAACCTACTTCCAACCTTATGCAACTTCGAATTTGAGACCCAAAATCCAACAACCTGAACGAAAACCGGGCGATATAACGCACAAAAACGCAGCAACAAGCCCAGCGTGCAGCATACTCGATGCCCGGCAACGCCGCACATGCATCCCAACCCCGATGCGCGCCAAAACGCAACAACAAACCGAAAGACACCCGCCCCAAACACGCACTTGCTAACATCATCGCGCGGCGGCACGTCCCTTACCGTAAATAATGCGTAAAACATAACGTTTCTATAGGCTATCTGCGGCTTTTTCGCTATAGTTAGCCTGACTTGTTGTCTCTTAAAGAAGGTTTGAATTATGTCGCTCATCGTAGCAAAGTTCGGTGGAACCTCGGTGGCATCGCCCGAACGCATCAAGAAAGTTGCTGCGCGACTTATCGCCAAAAAACAGGCTGGCCACAGTGTGGTCGCCGTTGTTTCCGCCATGGGAAAAACCACCGATGAACTGGTGAGTTTGGCAAGCGCGCTTAACGGCAACCCGCCCGCACGCGAAATGGACCGCCTGCTTTCCACGGGCGAGCAGGTCAGCATGGCGCTGCTGGCCATGGCGCTTGAAGCACGCGGTTACCGCGCCATGAGCTTCACGGGTCGCCAGGCCGGCATTGAGACCGACACCTCGCACCTGAAATCCAAGATCACCGGCATCGATGCCAAGCGCATCATGGATGCTGTGGACGCGGGCATCATCCCCGTCATCGCAGGCTTCCAAGGCATCGATGGCAACGGCGACATTACCACGCTGGGCCGCGGCGGCTCCGATACCACCGCAGTTGCTGTTGCTTGGGGTATTGGCGCCGATGTGTGCGAAATTTACTCCGACGTGGATGGCGTGTACACCGCCGATCCGCGCGTATGCCCGCGCGCTCGCAAGCTGGACAAGATTTCCTACGACGATATGCTGGAGCTTTCAACGGCTGGATCAGGCGTTTTACAGAGCCGTGCCGTAGAGCTTGCCAGTAAATTCCACGTGGTTATCCATTCGCGCTCGGCTTTCTCCGATGCCGAGGGCACCTATGTTATGGAAGGAACGGAAGATATGGAAGAAGCCGTTGTTACCGGCATTGCCCATGACACCTCTGAAGTCAAAGTTACCCTGCGCGGCGTGCCTGACATGTCCGGCGTTGCCGCTAAGGTGTTCTCGCGCCTTGCCGCCGCGAACGTTTCCGTTGACATGATCATCCAAAACGTCTCGGAAGACGGCGTGACCGACATCAGCTTCACCTGCCCGAAAAGCGACTTGCCGCGCGCGTCGGAAACCATCACCAGCATCTTGCCGGAAATCAACGCACGCGAGTTCGTAGTGGACGAAGACATTGCCAAGGTGAGCGTGGTAGGCACGGGCATGAAATCCTCCCCCGGTGTTGCCGCAAAGATGTTCAGCACGCTTGGCGAAAACGAAATCAACATCCTGGCTATTTCAACGTCGCCCATTCGCCTTTCCGTAGTGGTGCGCTCATCGCAAGCCGTGGCGGCAGTGCAATGCCTGCACACCGCATTCAACATGGACTCCGACAGCGTGTTTGTGGAAACGCAGCTTTCCGCAGAAGAGATTGCGGCGAAAATGGCGAAGGGCCGCTAGGCACGAAACGAACGCATTCGTCAACGATGTAATTGGAGGAACATCATGGCTTGGAATAAAAAGATGCCCGCTTATCCCGTTGTGGCCGTTGCAGGAGCCACGGGAGCCGTGGGTCGCGAGATGCTAAAATGCCTGGAGGCGTTGAACTTCCCCGCTTCCGAAGTGCGCGCGCTTGCCTCGGCGCGTTCGGCAGGAGAAAAGCTCCCCTTCGCTGGGTGCGGTAAAGTTCCCGCTGGTGAGCTGACCGTGCAGGAAATGACCGAAGAAAGCTTCCAGGGCGTTGACATTGCCCTGTTCAGCGCAGGCGCAAGCGTTTCCAAGAAGTTCCGCCAGGCCGTGGTAGATGCTGGCGCCGTGATGATTGACAACTCCAGCGCTTTCCGCGTTGATCCCGATGTGCCGCTGGTCGTGCCCGAAGTGAACGCGCACGACATTGCGTGGCACAGCGGCGTTATTGCCAACCCTAACTGCACCACCATCCAGATGCTTGTCGCCTTGAACCCGCTGTGCAAGTTGGGCCACATCGACCGCATTGTGGTAAGCAGCTACCAGTCTGCCTCGGGCGCGGGCGCTAAGGGCATGGCCGAACTCGAAGACCAAACGGCAAAATACCTGGCTGGCGAGCCATTTGAGCCGTCTGCCTTCGCGCACCAAATTGCATTCAACTGCATTCCGCACATCGATGTGTTCGTTGACGGCGATTACCTGAACGACGTTCCCGAAGGCTACACTAAAGAAGAGTGGAAGATGGTCGTTGAGACGAAGAAGATTTTCAACGACGACACCATCGAAGTGGCGCCCACGTGCGTACGCGTACCCGTTCTGCGCTGCCATTCCGAAAGCCTGAACGTGGAGTTCGCGCATCCCGTAAGGATCGAGGCCGTAAAGGAAGCGCTGGCCAACGCCGAGCACGTGGTACTTGAAGACGATCCCGCGAACAACGTGTACCCCATGCCCGCAATGCATCGCGGTTCGTTCGACACGTTTGTCGGACGCGTGCGTCGCGATAGCACCGTGCCCGAAGATCGCGGCATTGCTATGTGGGTTGTGGCCGACCAGTTGCTGCGCGGTGCGGCGCTGAACGCCGTCTACATTGCGCAAAAGCTTCTGCCGGAAGCGTAACATCCGCAAGTGAATTGTTGACAAATTACCCCACCTTTTGTCAACAATGATAGCCAATCTCCCCACAACGCGTCCTGAAACAAAATCAAAACACCTCTCTGAACAGGGAATATAAAAAGAATCCGAGACGCGAAGGCACCTCGGATTCTTTTATTGTTGACAAAAGGTGGGGTAATTTGTCAACAACGATGCTACGAGTTCTTGAGCAGCACAGAGCTCACGGCATCGGCGGCATGCTCGCATGCGTCACAGCAACGCTCCATGCGCTTGTAGATTTCCGTCCAGCGCAAAACATCCACGGGATCGGCGTTCGGGCGCGTGAACAGCTCGCGAACAGCGGCCATATACAGGCGGTCGCCTTCTTCTTCGTAATCGTTGACTTTCACCAGAATGCTGTGCAGCTCTTTCGCATGCTTCTTGAAGCCACGCAGCTGAGACAACGCGCAGTCAAGCTCCTGAGCAGCCTCTTTGATGACTTTCGCAAACTTAATGGCGCTTTCGGGCACTTCGCGCACGTTGAACATGTAGAAGCGGAACACAACGTCTTCAATCTCGTCGAGCACCGTGTCAAGCGCGCGTGCCAGCTCAATAATGTCTTCGCGCTCGATAGGCGTGATGAACTCAACGGCCGTATTCTCGAAAATTGCGTGGTTAATCTCGTCGCCACGATTTTCCAGCTGATGCACGCGCGCAATCAGCACGTCAACATCGGCATCGCCAGCAAAGCATTCAACGGTCTCAATAAGCACTTCGGCTTCCTGAACCGCCAAAGCAGACACTTTCTCGAATGCCTCGAAGTAATCGAACGCATTTCTTTTCGCCATGGGCGCTCCTAACGTTCAAACGTAGGCAGGCGTTCTACCTGCGCAAACACTAAACCTTAACCGACAAATCCAAACGCAAAACAAAACCGTCCGCCAACGCGAAAACGCAAGCAGTCGGAACAAAACCGAACGAAAAATCCCGCACAGCAAGCATGGCAAAGCCGTGCGCTCACAGCTTAACCGATACGGCGAAGGATTCCGCGCTGTTCCTCACCAATCTCCGTAAACTGCATATGTCCTGGGAACACAAGCGTATCCGAGGGAAGCGTGTCCAAACGTTTCAAGGACTTCACCATCTCGTTCATGCTGCCACCGGGGAAATCGGTGCGACCGAACGCGCCGCAAAACAGCGTATCGCCCGAGAACAGAATGCCGCGCTCTCCCCCATTTTCGCTGGCAGGAAGATACAGGCACATTGAACCCTTTGTGTGACCAGGGGTGATAAGCACCTTCCACTTCATACCACACAACTCAACGGTGTCGCCTTCTTTAACGGTGCGGTCAACAACCTTGTTTTGCACCGGCGAAAGTTTAGCGGCAGCTTGCTTTTGCTGCTTCTCGATAAGCGGAGCGTCAATTGCCGACGCAATAACCGGCGCGCTCGTTTCATGGCGCAACTGAGCCAGTGCGCCAATATGGTCCGAATGCTCATGCGTTACCACAATAGCGTCAATCTTGCCGCCGGCAACGGTGCGGATTGCATCCATGATGCGCGCACAATCATCGGCAGGGTCAACTACAAACGCGCCTTGATCGTTGCTTACCACGTAGACATTTGTTTGGTAAGAACTCAAAACCAGGGTGGAAATGCTTACATTTCCGCAGTTCAACGAATTGTTTCTTGCCATTATCGTTTCTTCTTTCTTGAGCCTTGCGCACCGGCAATCATACGGTGAGCATCAAATACGCCATTAACCGCGCGGAGTTTTTTCAGCACGGTGTCAATAAACGTGATATCGGAAATCTGAATGCGGAAGCGCATGGAAACCATGCTGTCCTTGTGCGAGAACGTGGAACATGCCAGCACGTTTGCGCCGCATTCAGAAAGCACCTGGGTTACATCGCGCAGCAGACTCATGCGATCCATGGCCTCCAGCTGCACCTCAACCTCGTACGACACTTCGCGACTGGAATCCTGTGCCCATTCAACCTCGATAATACGCTCGGAGCTGCGCTTCAAATCGGCTGCATTCGGACAATCGGCACGATGCACCGAAATGCCGCGTCCACGCGTTACAAAGCCCATAATCGGGTCGCCCGGCACGGGATTGCAGCAGTGCGACAAGCGCACCAGCACGTCGCCCAAGCCCTTCACCACCACGCCGTTCGACGACGAGCTTGCAACTTTCTTGCGCGGCTTCACCGTGGTAAGCATGGGCGGCACCACGTTTTTGCTGGTGGCAGACGTAACCAGGAACGATTCCTTCTGCTCCACCGAACCGTTTTCCGTAAGCAGCTTTATCACGCGGTTCGCAATGTGCTGCGCGCTTTCCGTGCCGGTGCCAATCTGCACCAGCATGTCTTCGGGGTCGTTGAAGCCCAGCTGCTTAGAAACGTCTTGCGTGGCGCGCATCATGGTGGCATTCGAAATGCCCATGTTGTGCTTCTTCACTTCGCGCGTAAGCTTGTCGCGGCCCAGCTGCAAGTCGTCGCTGCGGCTGATGCGCGAATGGTACGCGCGGATTTTCGAGCGCGCCGATGGTGTTTTGACCAGGTTAATCCAGTCACGCGAAGGCGTTGCGCTCTTCTGCGTAAGAATCTCCACGCGATCGCCGCTTTGCAGCTGATACGTAAGCGGCACAATCGCGCCGTTCACTTTTGCGCCCACACAGTGGTTGCCCACTTCTGTGTGAATAGCGTATGCGAAGTCGATGGGCGTTGAGCCCGCACGCAAGCTTTTGACCTCGCCTTTTGGCGTGAACACAAAGACCTCGGTAGGAGCCAAGTCCACTTTCAGCGATTTCAAGAACTCGCGGGAGTCTTGGGTTTCATCCGCCCAATCAACCATCTCGCGCAGCCATGCCAGCTGTTTGTCCAGCTCAAGATCGCCGCGTGTGGCACCCTTCTCCTTATAGCGCCAGTGCGCCGCGATGCCATATTCGCTTTGCGCATGCATTTCCTCGGTGCGAATCTGCACTTCCAAAGGACGCGCCGCCGGACCAATAACCGTGGTGTGCAAGCTTTGGTACATGTTTTCCTTGGGCATGGCAATGTAGTCTTTGAAGCGCCCCGGCATGGGGTGCCACAGCGTATGCACCGCGCCCAACGCGGAATAGCAATCCTTGATATCCTGCACAATAACGCGCACGGCAATCAAGTCGTAGATTTCAGAGAAGCCCTTGCCGCGCTGCGTCATTTTCTCGTAGATGGAATACAGGTGCTTGGGTCGTCCCTCAATGCGGCACGGAATGCCCATGCGATCCACTTCTTCGCGCAACACGCCCATGACCTGGGAAAGGTACGCTTCACGTTGCGCACGGCTTTCCATAACCATGCGCGCGACTTGCTTGTATTTATTGGGCTCCAGGTAGAAGAAGGACAAGTCCTCAAGCTCCCACTTAATGGAGCTAATGCCCAAACGGTGTGCGATGGGCGCATAGATTTCCAGCGTTTCGCGCGCCTTGAAAATGCGGCGATCTTCACGCAAGGCACCCAGCGTGCGCATGTTATGCAGGCGGTCGGCCAGCTTGATAATGACTACGCGGATGTCTTTGCTCATAGCAACGAACATCTTGCGGATGGTTTGCGCCTGTTCGTCGGAGAGGTTTTCCACCTCGATACGGGTGATTTTCGTAACGCCATCGACCAGCTGAGCTACGGCATTACCAAAGAGTTCCGCCAGCTGCTCCACCGTAACAGCGGTGTCTTCCACCGTGTCGTGAAGCAGCGCGCCGCACACGGTTTCCACATCCATACGCAAGCCCGACAGAATAATAGCGACCTCCACCGGATGCGCCACAAACGGCTCGCCCGACTTGCGGCACTGACCTTCGTGCGCGTGCGCAGCAAAACGATACGCCCGCTCCACCATGTCCAGACCATCCTGATCGGTATACGGCTTCATGGCCTCAATCAGCGTGTGGAAGCGCTCTTCGGGCGTGAACGTGCCCGGCGTCACCTTACCCGTAAGCGTAGTGGGCGCATACGGCTTATCACTGCCGCCTTGGTAGCCCAGCAGCGGTTCGTCCAGGTCATCGGGGGAAACGCTGTCAAGCGCCACGCCCAGCAGCTCAGCATCGCGGAAAGTGTCATAGCGGGCGGCGTATTCCTCGGAGTCCGGTGCGGAAGCGGCACTATCAGCGGGCGCAGGGGAAGCGGCTGCGGGGCTGGCGCCTTCGCTTGCGGATGCAGTTGCAGGCGCGGCGCTACCAGCTGGTGCAGGCTCGGCCACCGTTTCACCCGCCGCAGAGCTTGCGGCAATGGCAGCGTCTACGGGTTTTGCGGCTTTCGCGACCACTGCAGCTTCCGCGGCTTCCGCAGCTTCTACGACCTCCACGACTTCCGCGGCTTCCGCTGGGGTGTTATCAACAACAGGAGCAGCGTCCATAACGCTCTTCCCAGATGCATCTTTTGCAGCATTCACGGTTTTTGCATTATCGGCAACATCCGCGGAATGGGTTTTTTGCGCCATAGCCGCCTCCTTTCGAAAAATTTCGCCAAACAATAATTATACGATGTTATCTGCATAAATGAAAAGACAGCGGCAAACGAAACCTACCTTTATCATGAGTTCGGGATTATGGGATACACGATGTGTGCCAAAAGCTCGTCGGCCGAAGCGGAAAGCGCCCAATCGCTAAACGAACGCGACTCTTCGATTTCGCCCAAGCCCTCGCGGAAGCGCACGCTTTCCATAAGGTCAACTTTCTCGGGACGATGATTCACGCGAATCGCCCAAATACGCTCGCCACAGAAGCAACCCGGGCGCGCCTCAATGAAGCCCAGCTCGCGGAAGACCGCAATGCCGCATTTCACCGCCGCAGCCGAAAGCTTGGATGCTGCCGCCGAAGCCGCTTGCACTTGGGCAGCTGCTGCCGCCTGCGCGCGCGCCCGTTCAGCCGCTGCCTGAGCAGACGATGTGCAACCGCAGCTCACGCCACCTGCAGCGCTCACGACACTGGCACTGCCCGCCACGCTGCGCACGGCAGCTGCAGCACCGGCGCCGGCACCGCCTGCCGCCGCGCCGTCATCCGCGGGGCGCACGGGCGCTTCCCCAGAAGCCGACGCGAAGTCGTCCAAGTTCACCATGAACGGTTCTTCACCGTGTTTTACCTGTTCGGAGCGCAGATACTTATACACATCCACCAACGCCGCACGATCGGGCGTTTCGCCGCACACCACGGCTTTGTTCGTTTGAGCATCAGCATTCCCGTAGAGCAAGTGGATAATCGCGGGATCGCCATCGCGGCCCGCGCGGCCACTCATCTGGTTAAACTCAATCTCATTGAACGGCAGCCCGTACAAAACAACACGACGAATATGCGGAATGTTCACGCCTTCGCCAAATGCCGACGTTGCCACCAGCACGCAGAACGCATCGGTGCGGAACAGCTCTTCTGCACGATTGCGCTCAACGCGCGAAAGACCAGCGTTATAGAAGCCAATACGGCTGGCCAGCTGCGGCACGCGCGCGCGCAACGAACGCGCCACGGCAACCGATTGCTCGCGCGAGGAAACGTAAACGACGGTCTTTTCGCCACGCGCAACAATGTGCGCCAGATAGTCGTCGCGGTTCTTCAAGTTGCGGTGGTCATCCACCTGCAGATTTTCACGACTTGCCTGGTCATACACGTGATCACGCAGCGACAGCACCTGCGCAACATCGCGCGCCACGGCATCGGGAGCCGTTGCCGTGAGCGCCAAAACCGTGGGATTGCCCAGCTGCTTGAGCACCGCGCCCAGCGAGCGATATGCCATACGGTTGCCGGCTTTCGCCTGGCCCACGTGGTGTGCTTCATCGATTGCCACGAAACCGATGCGCTGGCAAGCGGCGAATTCTTCCGCGTGATACACCAAAAATTCCGGTGTGGTCAAAACAATATCAACATCGCCCGAGGTCAGACCCGCAAACGCAACGGCGCGCTCCTGCGGCGTGCTCTCGCCCGTAAGCGTGACCGACGACACACCGAACGGCAAAAGCGCGTTGTTCAAATGCCACGCCTGATCGGCAATCAGCGCGCGCAGCGGATACACAAAAATCGATGCTTTCCCCTGCTCAAGCGCCAGCTCTGCCGCTCGCACCTGAAACGTGAGCGATTTTCCGCGCCCCGTTGCCATAACGGCCAACAGCGACTGGCCCTGCGCCAGCTTATCGAGAATCTGACGCTGGGAATCATGCAATTCCGCCGCGCCAATAATGGTTTGGATAATGCGTTCCTGCAGCTCATCGGACGCCTCCTGCGCAAAGTGACGCCAATCAGCACGGTTTTGCTCCAGCAGGCTTTCGTAGCGCTCGATTTCCTCGAACGATTCGTCCACCACGTCTTCCACGCCGTCTTCGGCAGAGGCATACAGGTCAGCCACAAACGATACTTCCTCGGGCGACAGGCACGCCTCAAGCGCCGCGCACGAACGCGCCGGCGACACGGTTTTCAACATGGCTTTCACCGACTCGCGCCCACGCCATGAATCGATTTGCAGCGTAAACGCGGCGTTGACCACGCTGTTTGTGTCCAATAACGTTTCGATGTCGGAGCAATGGAACATAATGGCAGCCGTTTGCCCCGTTCCGTCCGAAAGATTGCACGAGAAATGGTTCTTGCCTGCGCCCACAGCACGATGATTCGCCAACGTCACATTCGGCGCCATGAAGCACGGCACAGGGTTTTCCTGACCAAACGGCGCCAACAAGTCCAGCTTGCGCACGTTTTCCAGCGTAAGTTCCGCCAAGCTCACGCGCGCATCCACCGGAATGGCCGGGTGGAACGCCGAAGGCGGCAGCTCATCCATGAACGCGCACAAACGGCGCGTGAATTCTTCCAAGTTCGCCACAGGAAGCGTCACGCCCACGGCCGCTTCGTGTCCGCCGTAGCGCGTGAGCAAATCAGCGCAACTCTCAATGGCTTTGAACAAGTTCACACGGCCAACACTACGACCCGAGCCGCGCGCTTCGTCGCCATCGATGGTCAGCAGAATCGTGGGCACGCCATACGTTCCCACCAGGCGACTTGCCACAATTCCCTTCACGCCTTCATGCCAACCCGCACCCGCAACAACCAGTGCGCGCTGACCGTGGTAAATTTCCTCGGCCTGCACCCTCGCGATTTCAGTCAGCTCCGATTCAATGCTGCGCCGCTGCGTGTTGATCTCTTCCAGCTGCGCCGCTAAATGCTGGCAGCGTGCGGGGTCATCGCACATAAGCAGCTCAAGCGCGGATGAAGAATCTCCCATGCGACCTGCGGCGTTCAAGCGCGGAACCGCAGAAAAGCTCAAGTTCGTGGATGTTGTTTGATCGGTTGCGCCCGCCTGCGCCAACAGCGCGGCAATGCAGGGACGCGGGTTCTCGTTGATGCGGCGTAGGCCATCGGCGACCAGCGCGCGGTTCGCACCCACCATGGGCATAAGGTCAGCCACCGTGCCCAGTGTTGCCAAGTCGGTGTATTCACGCCACAAATGAGGCATGCCGAAGCGCGCGCCCAGCGCTTGCACCACCTTCAGCGCAACGCCCACACCAGCCAAAACAGCATCTTCCTTGGAGCCAGCCTTCTTGGGATCAACAATGGGAACATCAACGGGCACAGCATCGGCCGGCTCGTGATGATCGGTGACCACCACGCGCAACCCCTGGCCCACCGCTTGCGCCACGGTCTCGCGACACGATATGCCGCAGTCAACGGTCACAATGAAATCGGGCGTGGGGCCCAGCTGCATAACGCGCTGAAACGCTGCTTCCGTTAAGCCGTAACCTTCGTCGAAACGACGCGGGATAAACGGCGTGGCCAAAGCGCCCATCTGGCGCAGCGCGCGCGTAAGAACGGTGGTGGCGGAAATGCCATCAACGTCGAAATCGCCGAAAACCACAATGTGGTCACCGCGCCGAATCGCCTGTTCAAGCTCGTCAACCACGTTTTCCATGCCAGGAATGTTATAGGGATTGCCCCAATCTCTATCAAGCGAGGGATTGAAGAAGCGTTTGGCCTGCTCGGGCGTGGTCACGCCGCGCGACGCGAGCGTGATCGCAATGAATCGAGGAAGCCCTAACTGCTGTTCAAGCAGGTCAACAACGGAAGGATTCGCCTGGCGAACGTCAAATTGAACAGACATAACCGTAACCTCATGTGCGCATAAATACTTACTTTTCATGCGCTATTTTGCCACAAACAGAGGCGCTTGTCATACGTCACCAGCCGCATGACGGCAACCTGTAACATGAATCGGCAAGACGTCAGGCGCGCAGGGGTGGGCGAAGTGGGGGCGGCGGCACTGGGTGCCCCCCGCTGGTTGCAAGTCGCGGGGTGCGGGGGCCGGGTTGCTCGCAGGTCGCGCGGGACGCCTGCTGCCGCCCGTCTGCTGCAGGTTGCCCGCTTGCTGCGGGTCGCAGGTTGCCCACTTGTCGCCCGCCCGCCGCGGGTTGCCTGCAGGTCGCCCGCCGCCGCAACTACAAAGCAGACTGCAGCAACGGCGAAAGAGAGCCTTGCGACAGAATCGTCACTTTCTGCGTGGCGCGCGAGATTGCCGTATACAGGCGATGCCGCGACAAATCATCCGTCCCGTAGACGCTTTCTTGCGCGTCCGCAATGATGACCTGGTCAAACTCAAGACCCTTCGCGGTAGGAAGATCAAGCAACACCACACCGTGCTCGGGCAACACCACGGGTGCGCCCACACGCTTGGAGCGGCTGAAGCGACACGCAGCTGCGCCGGCCCCCGCGCCCGCAACACCACCTGCTTCGCCCGCGCCCCCAGCACCACCCGCACCAGGAAACGCGCAGGTCACCGCACAGTCCGTAAACTCTGACAGCTTCTTTTCCATCCAGCGCGCACGTTGTTTGTCCGCCACAACAATGGCCGCCAATCCGCGCTGGTCAACATCTTCGGCTGCCTGAGCAACGGCGCCGCGCAGCGCCGCGAAGTACTCTTCGTCCGTAGCGCACGGCTTGATAACGGGCTTGTTGCCCGGGCGCTGCACCGAGGCAACATCCATGCAGGAATCGCCGTTCATCAGCGTTTTGAACAGTGCCGTGATTTCTGGCGAGCTGCGGTAGCTCGTTTGCAGGCAGCACAGCTCAACCGACGCATCAAGCACATGCGCAAATCCCTGCTCTATCTGCGAAAACGTAGCTGTTCCTTCCTTGATGGCCTGGTTTTCATCCCCCAGCAACAAGAAATGCGCGTTGCAGAAATAGCGCGCCATAACCATGAGCTGCGCCAGCGAGTAATCCTGAACCTCGTCCACCATCACGTAGCGTGCCCCACGGTTCGCACCGCCCGCCAACGCCAGCTTCAAGTACAGCCATTCCACCGCGGAAAGCGAGCTTTTACCCAGCATATTCATGCCAATGCGGTCGAAACGCAACCACGCGCCTTCCTCAATGGCGTCCGCCACGGCAGCGTAGCGATCCTCCAGGTACAAACGTGTGTACTCGGGCAGCTCTTCTTCCAACGCCGTGAACGCCTGATGACCAAAGATGCGAATGTGCTCCTGCTCATCCAGGTCCATGATTTCCGCCTGAACATCGGCGTTGTTCATGCGCGATGCAATGCGCTGCTCCAACCGCTCATGCAGCAGCTCCTTCGCCAAGTTGCAACGATGCTGCCCCGCGGGAAGCCGCTTGTATTGCTGGTATGCGCTAAACGCCTGACCTGCGGCAACAACGCGTTCCTCCCCCACGCAAATGTCCTGGAAGTCCTTCTGGGTAAGCTCCAGGCTTTCAAGTTTTTCGTCGATGACCAGCAAATCGTCCGCCAACGCACCCTTTCCCAGGCCGCGCTCGGTAAGCCCCAACTTGCGCATAAGGTCGTCCCAAGTTTCGATTTGCGGGTTGCGCTCGCCCATGTTGGGCAGCACGTTGTCAATGTAGTCGCGGAAAACGGGATTCGGCGAGATCAGGTGCACGTCATCGGGGCGCAGCGTGTCGCGCTCTTGGTACAGCAGGTACGCTATGCGCTGCAGCATGACCGAGGTCTTGCCGCTACCCGCAATACCGTTGACCAGCAGCACGGGAACGTCTTCGTGACGCACCACTTGGTTTTGCTCGCGCTGGATGGTGGCCGTGATGTCGCCGAGCTTCGACGAGCGACTTTTCGCAAGCGATGCCAGCAGCAGAGGATCCTCTATGGCAACGGTGGTGTCGAAATAGGCATTCAGCGTGTCCTGCGTAATGTCGAACTGACGACGAAGCAGCAGGTCAGCCTTGATAGTGCGACCATTTGCCACGTACGAAGTCTTGCCGTTTGCCTGGTTGTAATACGTCTCGGCAACCGGTGCGCGCCAGTCGATAATAAAGTGACGACCGCGTTCGTCGGTCATGCCCGTAGCGCCCAGGTATAGCTCGCGCGGCGGAGCGCCGGGGCGCAGCTGCAGCACCACTTTCGCGAAATACGGCTTCTTCATAAGCAGACGCGTCTTAGCCAGACGCTCAGAATTCAAATCTACCGCCAGATTGTACTGATCGATAACGCGCTGCAGCGCCTCAGCCTCGGCATATGTTTCCAAATTCACGCCATTGCCCAGGTCAAACTTGAGCTCGTCGAACAAGTTCTTGCGCTCGCCCAGCACTTCAAGCGCATCGGCGCCCAAGCTGGCGGTAGTTTCTTCCGCAATGCGCGTCAGCTTCTCGTACGTATTGGTCAGCGCTTGCTGCTCTTCTTGGAAAATGGCATCTTGTTCCACGATGTCGCCTTTCTGCTTAGCAAAAAATGAGACTAAATATTTTACGGGAAAAAGAACGGTCAATCAACGCGCCGCACATTTTGCCCAGACATAACGGGCACACCTCGCGCGGCGCCTTCCAGGAGTCATCTTGTCGGAAAATCGGGGTAAAAACGCCCAGATGAACGATACGGGGCAGTTCGGGAGGAGCGGGGAGGGGCTTGCGCGAGCGTTTGAAGCTCTTTTGGCTAATTTCGCCCGTAAAACCCCAGGTCGCAGATTCCCGCCGGCTATGCATGACCCGACGGCTCCGACTCCACCTGCCCCGAACCGTCGATCTTGGCGTTTTTGGGCGGAAAAAACGACAAGCTGAATCAATTGCAACGATGCGATAGCTGCGTCAAAGGCATCTTGTCGGAAATCGAAGGCAAATGTGCAAAATATTCCTGTTCGGGGTAGGTGCCAAACAAGCAATCGCGCATGTTGCGGCCAGCGAAATGTTGCGACCTGGGGTTTCTTTGATCAACGAACATGGCAGAGTGGGTCAATGGACTCGAAACGTGCTCTTTTGCGAGCTCGACCTACCCCGAACAGGAATTTTTTGCACATTGGGGCGGAAAAAACGACAACATGGCCTAAGTCCCCCACGCTTGCTGAGTCAAAGAAGCTGTACGCCAAAACCTATGCGTAACGGGAAGTAACGCGATGCTCGCGCAGACGCAGGAAGCCGCCTGGCTCCAACGGAGCGTCGCTCAAGAACGCGTAGCGCGCCATGGCGCGATTCGCCACCTCAACGGAAACGGGCATCGGCTCGCCTGCCGCATTCTCAGAAATCCACGTGAGCTGCGAAACCGTCACATGAACAGGGGGGATATGGGGCACAAGTGCCTCTAGAGCGTCGCCTTCCGCAAAACGGTTGTGACAGACCGCCGTGATCAGCCACTTTCCAGCTGCATCATCACGTGTGCCCGCCGACCTGGAAGCAGCATCGGAGGCGTCATCGGTCGCTATACCCGCACCAGCACCAGCTGCCGCGGCATCGGCTGCACTTGTGCCGGCCGCTGATGCCGCCGCCGCACCCGCAGCAGCCGTCCCAACCGCCGCACCCGCAGCAGCAGTGGCAGTCGCACCAACACCCGCTCCATCGGCAGGTTCGCACGAAACAATGTCCGCCACATGAAGGCACGTCTGCTCGTAGCCATCGGTTTCAACCGACTGATGAGCCGGCCCAAAGAAAAACCCCGTCGAATACGGACGATGCGACACGGTATCCAACTCTTCTTCGAAATCAGCAGGATCAGCGCCGTCAAGCACCTGACGATACGCGTTCACAATGGTCGCCACGTAAAACGCCTTCTTGTTGCGCCCCTCAATCTTAATGGAATCGATGCCCGCCGCTTCCATTTCGCGCACGTGCGCGAGCATATTCATGTCCTGCGCGTTCATAATGAACGTGCCCGTCTCGTCTTCTTCAATGGGAAAGTGCTGACCAGGACGCTTTTCTTCCTCAAGCGTATACATCCAACGGCACGGCTGCGTGCAATGTCCGCGATTGCCGCTACGCCCGGTAAGATACGAGCTGATCAGGCATCGGCCAGAAACCGCCATACACATAGAGCCATGCGCGAACGTCTCTACTTTCATATCGGCAGGCAGCGCGGCCTTGAGCGCGGCAATTTCTGCCAAGCTCATCTCTCGCGCGCACACCACGCGACGCGCGCCCATCTCGTACCACGCCAGCGCCGCTTGCACGTTGCTCACCGACGCCTGCGTGCTCACATGGTATTCGCAATGCGGCGCATATTGGCGCGCCAGGCGAAGCGCACCTAAATCGCTGATGATCAGAGCATCCGCACCCGCAGCGTCAAGCGCCCACAAATATTCGGGAAGCGTTTCCAAGTCGGAATCGCTCATCAAAATGTTGCACGTCACATGAACGGAAACACCCGCAGTATGCGCGATTTCCACCGCGCGCGGGATATCGGAAAGGGAGAAATTCGTGGCGCGCGCCCGCATTCCAAAGCGGTCGGCCGCCAAATACACGGCATCGGCGCCAAACTTTATTGCAGCTTCTAGCTGGGAAAACCCACCCGCTGGAGCTAACAATTCCATTGATTTCTTCCTTTCTTCGCCCTTCGCAAACCAAGGGACGTTTAACGACAAAATTTCGAGACAGGAACCTGCCTTTTAGCAACAAGAACAATCTGGCGGCGAAGGGTTAAGGAGAACGTGCGACGCCTTGGATAAGTTGAGCGAGTCCCAAGCCCCCTGCAGCATTATCCAGGCGGAGTCCGTTCGCCGAATGCCCTTCGCCGCCAGATACCCACTAAGAAACGCAGCGATTAGCCGTTAAACGTCACGCGCGCCCCTTGAGCCGTGTCCTCAATGACGAAGCCCAGCTCGCTCAAGCCATTGCGCACGGCATCGGCAACCGCCCAGTTCTTCTCCTTGCGAGCAGCGGCGCGCGCATCAAGCAACGCCTGTGCCGCAGCGGCCTTATCGGCACCATCATAACCGGCAAGCTCGGCAGCCAAAGACAGAACGGCATCGGGATACGCGGCACCTTCATCGGATGCATCCGCGGCGGCAACATCAATGCCAAAGACGCCCATAAGCTCCACAATCGCCTGACGAGCTGCGGAAACAACTGCAACATCGACGGCAGAGATAGCACCCGCAGCCGTTGCAGCGTTCACCGCCGCAACCAGGCTAAACACCGCACCCAATGCCTCGGGAGCGTTGAAGTCATCATCCATGGACGAAACGAAATCTTCGCGCGCGGTGGCAACAGCGGCCTCAAGCGCAGACGCATCCACAGCGGCATCACCTTCTGCGGCGTTTGACAACAACCAGTCCAGGTTCTTCACCGCGTTCTGGATGCGCGTCAGGGCGGCATCGGCCTCGCTCAGGCGCTGGTCGCCAAACACCAGCGGGCTGCGGTAATGCGTTTGCAGCATAAGCATGCGCAGCGCCTCCGGTCGCACAATTTCCAACGCTTCGTACAGCATCAGGAAGTTGTTCAGCGACTTGCTCATCTTTTCCGCTTCGCCGGTTTCCGCGTTGGCGATTTGCAGCATGCCCGAGTGCATCCAGTTGTTGCTGAACGTGCAATCATACGCGGCCTCGGACTGCGCGCGCTCGTTTTCATGATGCGGAAACACCAGGTCAGAGCCGCCACCGTGAATGTCGAACGGCAGACCCAAGTACTTGTGACTCATGGCAGAGCACTCAATGTGCCAGCCCGGACGGCCCTTGCCCCACGGCGAATCCCACGACGGCTCGCCCGGCTTTGCAGCTTTCCACAGCGCGAAATCCAGCGGGTCGCGCTTGCGATCTTCCAGGCCCTGACCATCGGCGCGCAGCTCACGATGCCCCGCTTCCATCTCGTCAATGTTGCGACCGGAAAGCTGCCCATATGCAGGGTACGAGCGCACCGCGTAGTACACATCGCCTTCCACTTCGTAGGCATGACCCTTCTCGATAAGCAGGCTGACCAGCTTGATCATCTCGTCGATTTCCTCGGTAGCCTTCGGGCGCACCGTGGGGTCCAAAACGCCCACCGCATGCATGTCATCGATGAACGCCTGCGTGTATTCGGCGGCAACTTCGGCCGCGCTGCGGCCTTCCTCGTTCGCGCGCTTGATAATCTTGTCGTCAACGTCGGTCACGTTCTGCACGAACGTCACGTCGTAGCCACGCCACATAAGGTAACGGCGAATGATGTCGAAGGAAATGAACGTACGCGCGTTGCCAATGTGAATGCGGTTATACACCGTGGGGCCGCACACGTACATGCCGATTTTACCAGGGGTAATAGGTTCCAGCTCAACTTTAGAACGCGTTTGCGTGTTGTAAATTTTCATGATCATAGCCTTTCGGTTAGAAGGTTCGGGAGTAATGGAGCAGAAGGGGTCGGTCATTCAGGCCATATTCGCGAAGCTCGCCCGAGTTACTTTAGCGAAAGCCGCCCAGCGAAAGTCGCTTAGGCCTGCATACATCGACAAACCAAACAGCTGCACGTGGCAGAAATGCCTTCTTCGCGGCCTTCGAATCCCAAGTGTTCGGTCGTAGTTGCTTTCACGCCCACGTTTTCCACGGGAATGCCCATGGCGTGCGCTAAATTTGCACGCATTTGATCGCGATACGGCGAAAGTTTCGGACGTTGAGCTGCAATAACGCTGTCAACGTCAATGATCTCGAAGCCTTCGTCGCGCACTTTCTGCGCAACGGCAGCCAAAAGTTTCAGGGAATCCGCACCTTCATAGGCGGGGTCGGTATCGGGGAAAAGCTTGCCAATATCGCCGCCGCGGATGGCGCCCAAAAGCGCATCGGCAACGGCATGTGCCAGCACATCGGCATCGGAATGACCCAAAAGCCCCTGTTCATGAGGGATATCAACGCCACCCAGAATAAGCTTGCGCTCCGGCGCGAAAGCATGGACGTCCATACCCTGCCCCACGCGCAGTCGAGCGAAATCTCCCAAGCGTTCTTGTCGTTGCAATTCGTCCATGGCGCTAATCTTCTTTTATGTCTTCGTTGCGAAGCGCAGCAATGGCCGCCGCCAACAGCAGATAATCTTCGGGCACCGTAAGCTTAATGTTGTCACGTTTGCCTTCGACCACCATCACGCGGCCGCCCAAGCGCTCGATAAGCGACGAGTCGTCGGTGCCGGAAAAGCCATCGTACAGGGCCGATGCATGCGCGCGGCGATACATGCCTGTGCGGAAAATCTGCGGCGTTTGTGCATTCCAGAACGCGCGGCGGTCGGGCGTGCCCACAATCACGCCGTTCTCGACCATCTTCAGCGTATCGATAGCGGGCGTGGCCACAATCACGCCATCGGCATCCAAGCTGCCCTTGATGGTGTTCAGCGCGTGCGTGACCAGCCGCGGCGTGATCAGCGGACGCGCACCATCGTGGATAACGGTGAACTCGAAGGTATCAGGCACGCATTCCAAGCCCGAAAACGCCGACTCCTGACGCGAATCGCCCGCATCAGCCAGCACAATGGGCGTCACGAAATCGAACGGCTCAATGGCGGTCTGCGCATACTCATCGCGGCGCGCCTTCGGGCACACCACCACAATAAGGCCAATGTCAGCTACCGCATCGAGTGTTTCAATCGACCAGGTGAGAAGCGGTTTTCCCGCGATATCAATGAGCTGCTTGCCACCCGATTCGCCAAAGCGTTCACCCGAGCCGCCCGCCAGCACCACCGCCGCGGCGCTGGCGTTTTTTGCCACGCATCCCGCGTACTCAACGTTGTCCTGGTCAGACGACGCGTCCACCAGCTGCGTAATCAAATCGAAAATCCGATTGTTGTCTTTATACGCCATTCGGCCCATGACATTCCTTTTTCGTTTTCTTTATCCGTTGGGGAAGGCGCGCGCCGGTTGCCCGCCCGCGCGCTATCTCTTCCCCGCTTGCGCCTTTTCATCGCCGCCCGCGCGCCGTCAGCGCATTTGCGTGCCGCTAGTCTACCGCACCATCGTCCGCAGCGCCACCAGGGGTACCGGCGCCCGCCGCACCCAGGTTGTACTGCGTGAGCAGCAGCTCCGTTTCGCGCGCAATGTTGTCGCGCTTACGCGGCGCAGGAATGGATCCCTCGCCCTGCGTGAACGTAAGCTCCTCGCCCTCCAGGTCCACCTGGATAACCGAACCGCTGGTCCACTTCCCTTCCAGAATCTGCTCGGACAGCGGATCTTCCAGCAAACGCTGAATAGCGCGACGCAGCGGGCGCGCACCGAATGTCACATCGGTGCCTTCCTTTGCCACATACTTCAGAGCCTCGTCGCTCAGGTTGATGGTCATGTTCAGCGCAATCAGGCGCTGGCGCAAATCGTCCACCATCAGCGACACAATCTGGGAAATCTCGGCAGACGTCAGGCTCTTGAACACAATGATCTCGTCCAAACGGTTCAAGAATTCCGGACGGAACGTGCGCTTGAGCTCGGTCATTACGCGGTTCTTGATTTCCTTGTCGGAAAGACCCACGTTTTCGCTGCCCGAGAAGCCCAGCGTTTGCGTTTGCGCAATTTCGTGCGCACCCACGTTGCTGGTCATAATGATGACCGTGTTGCGGAAGTCCACCGAGCGACCCTGGCTATCGGTCAAACGGCCCTCTTCCAGGATTTGCAGCAAAATGTTGAAGACATCGGGGTGCGCTTTCTCGATCTCATCGAACAGCACCACCGAGTACGGGCGCTGACGCACGGCCTTCGTAAGCTGACCGCCCTCGTCGAAGCCCACGTAGCCCGGAGGCGAACCCACCAGGCGCGACACGCTGTGCTTTTCCATGTATTCGGACATGTCGAAGGAGATAAGCGCGTCCTCGGAGTTGAACAGGAACTCGGCCAGCGCCTTGGAAAGCTCGGTTTTACCCACGCCGGAGGGACCCAGGAAAATAAACGAACCCGCAGGTCGTTTGGGATCTTTCAGGCCCGCGCGCGAACGACGGATAGCCTTGGACAGCGCCGTAACGGCTTCATCCTGGCCAATGACGCGCTCGTGCAGCACGCCTTCCATGCGCAGCAGCTTCGCGGTCTCCGTTTCCGTAAGGTTGGATACCGGCACGCCCGTGGTCATGGACACCACATCGGCCACTTCTTTTTCCGTGACTTCCTGGATTTCCTTGCCGCTGTCTTCGGGAAGGTTCTTTATTGCCTCGTCGCACTGGGTGCGCAGCTCTTCTTCCTGGTCGCGCAGCTGCGAGGCCTTCTCGTAATTCTGCGCGGCAACGGCAGCAGTGCGCTCTTCGGTCACCTTGCGCAGCTTTTCTTCCAGCTCGCGCACTTCTTCGGGCAGCACCATGTTGCGGATGCGCATGCGCGCGCCCGCTTCGTCAATCACGTCAATGGCCTTGTCGGGCAGGAAGCGATCCTGAATGTAGCGCTCGGACAGCGATACCGCCGCCTGCAGCGCTTCATCGGTGAAGTGCACGTTATGGTGCGCCTCGTAACGGTCGCGCAGGCCCTCCATGATGCGAACCGCCTGCTCAGAGGTGGGTTCGGCAACCGTAAGCGACTGGAAGCGACGCGCCAGGGCGCTGTCTTTCTCGAAATGCTTGCGGAATTCCTCAAGCGTGGTGGCACCAATAACCTGAATTTCGCCACGGCTCAGCGGCGGCTTCAAAATGGCCGCAGCATCAATGGAACCTTCGGCGGAGCCGGCGCCGATCAGCGTGTGGATCTCATCGATGAACAGGATAATCTTGCCGTCATCCTGCACTTCCTTAATGCACTTCTTCAGACGCTCTTCGAATTCGCCGCGAAACTTGCTGCCTGCCACCAGCGCGGATACGTCCAGCGTGACAATGCGCTTGCCGCGCAGCAGATCGGGCACCTCGTTCGACACGATGAGCTGGGCCAATCCTTCCACTACAGCGGTTTTGCCCACGCCCGGCTCGCCCAACAGCAGCGGGTTGTTCTTCTGGCGACGCGACAGGATCTGCATCACGCGCTCGATTTCTTTCGCGCGGCCAATAACGGGATCCAGCTTGCCATCGCGCGCTTTTTTCGTAAGGTCGGTGCCGAATTCCTTAAGGATGCTTTCCTGCGAGGACCCGCCGCCAAACGGATTGTTGCCCGCCAGCACGGGGGTCTGCCCCACCAGGTCATGCAGTACGCCACGGATGTCGTCGCCCGACACGCCCAAGCGGCTCAGCACGTCAAGAGCGGTTCCTTCGCCTTCACGCACAATGCCCAGCAGCAAGTGCTCGGTGGAAATATAGCTTTGGCCCATTTGCAGCGCTTCGCGCAGGGAGTTTTCCAAAACACGCTTCACACGCGCCGTGAAGTTCAAATGACCTGATACATCGGCGTTTTCATCGATGGACACCACCTGAGGGATCATGCCCACCACGTCTTCGTATTTAACGTTCAGACGGTCCAGCGCTTGCGCGGCAAAACCGTCCTTTTCTTGAATCAGGCCCAGCAAAATGTGCTCGGTGCCCACGTAAGGCTGCTTGAGCGCGCGCGCCTCGTCCTGAGCCAGAACAAGCACTTTGCGGGCTTTGTCGGTGAATTTTTCGAAAGCCATACCTGCCTCTTCCGTTTCGTAAAAATGTTTTTGGGGTATATCTTACCGCAACATGACAAATATGGCTGCGTTGTGAACTAAACGTCATTCTCAGTGGCACTGCGAAGGAGCATAGGGGCGACATTTGCTGCCAAACCAAGGGGCGTTGTTGGGAAAACGACCTTGAATTCGGGCAAATAAACGATAATCGGTGGTTCAATACCGAAACCTCAAATGCGATTCTTCAAGGCAGTCGTATGAACTGGGGTTTTGCAGAGTTCGTCCGTCTAGAATTGCTGCATACCCGCTATAAGTCAGAGAAATGCGAATCAACACCACCGAATATCGTTCATTTGCCCGAATTTGACCCCGATTTCACAACAAGAGAGGATCGCGTGCCGAACGTTGGTGTCGCAAGCTGCTTTTGAGAAAGAAGTGGTCATCGCCTAGAATCGCATTTTGCGGAATGTCCGATTCGTGAGAAAGGAAATGACCACCATGGACACTTTGCAGGAAAACGAGCTTCTGCGGAACCTGCCGTTCAGGGACGACGGCACGATGGACCTGATGGAGCTGGGGAGGCGCCAGCTCGAGTCGATGGTCAACCAGATAATGGACTGGCAGGCCGACGAGCTGTGCGGCGAGGGGAACCGCAGGAACGGCTACCGCGAGCGCGGCCTGCTCACGCCCTTCGGCGAGATCGTCCTGCGCATCCCCAAGCTGCGCGAGGGCACGTACTTCCCGAGCGAGCTGATCAGGCCCTACTCGCGCACCGACCGCGCGATGGCGGCGATCGTCAAGGAGGCCTACGTGCGCGGCCTCTCGACCAGGAAGATCGAGAAGGCGGCCGAGGCGCTGGAGTTCGCGTCGCTGAGCCCCTCGCGCATCTCGCGCATGACCTCCGAGCTCGACGAGGAGGTGTCGGCGCTCAACGCGCGGCGGTTCGAGGGCGCCTCCTTCCCGTACCTGTGGCTGGACGCGACACAGGTCAGGTCCAGCCGCAAGGGCGGCATCACCAAATCCGGCAACTCGCACCTGCGAAGGCTGCTCGTGGAGGCCGCATGGCACTACGCGAACGCCACTCCGAGGAGAAAAGAGCGCGCCGCGGGCCCCGGCATCGTCCCCCTGTCGATAGAAAACCACGCGGCCAAGGGCACGAAGCGCCTGGTCGAGCGAAGAAGGCTCCTCAGCTCGCGCGGCAAGAAGCCGGCGGTGGCAAACGTCGCCACCGCGAGGGAGCTCGCCGGTTGGTGCTGGGCGATCGGGAGAATGTGCGAGGGGACGCTTTAGGGGGTTCGCGCCCTCGTCCTTCATAGGCTTTATCCGCCGATAGTGCGTCTGTGGGGTCGATTGGTCGTTGGTGGCGATTCCTGCTCCTTTTTTAAGCGCCGGGAAGCCGGCATGCTTGTCGACAGACTCTTCGAACGAAGGTGACGTCACCAGCCGTAGCAACGAACTGTGCTGCAGCGCTTCGAACATAGAGGGCGTAAGCAAACCGGGGTGCCGAAGAGGGCTTTCGGCGAGTCCTCACGGAGCGAATCCACGGATATTAAACTGCAAGACGAGCGTCGATAAGACACGCCTATCCAAAAGACAAAAACGGCGGTTAAAGATACGGCCAGGCCTCAAAATTCTGGGGTCTGGCCAAACTTTGCCCTTGACAATGTTCTGCTCATATTAAAAGGTGGGGTAATTTGTCAACAAAAAACGCCTCCCTCTCGGATAAGAGAAGGAGGCGAAGGGGACGAGCGCGGCGCCGGCTGCAAGTCATCGCCAGCAGCACCCAGCCGCAGCAGCCGGCCGCAGCCCGACCGCCGCAACCCGACCACCGCAGCCGCGCCGGCTGCAAGTCATCGCCAGCAGCATCCAGCCACGGCGCCAGCCGGCAACAAGCCGCTATGCGCCCCAGCCGCGCAGTGCCGCGTACTGAATGGCAAACGCATCGTTGGCCGTTACCTGGCCATCGGGGCCGCCGCCGGGTGCACCGGTCACATCGGCACGCGCAAACAGCGCCGCATAGTCCGGACGATCCTGATAGAACGTTGTTGTGGCAATGTCGTACGCAATCTGCGCATCCACCGCATTCAAGCGGCCATTGCCGTTCACGTCGCCCATTTTCCCGGATAGATAGCCAGGAGCCGCCGCACCACGGTCAACACGCGCGTACTCGGCATCAACGTGCACCGCATCATATGCGGTACCCAAGCCGCCCATCAAAGACGTGCAGCCGCTGAACATGTTATTGGAATACGCCCCCGCAGGAATGGCAAACGAGTTCGCAGCGTAAATCGTACGCAAGCTGCCGCAGCTCGCGAACATGTTCGTTACATCGCCCGCGCTTGACAGATCAAACGACCCCAAATCAAGCACTTCAAGCGCGCTGCAACCGTAGAACATAGCGTTCGTGCAGGTCACGTTCGCAGTATTAAACGACGTCAAATCCAACGTTTTAAGCGCTGCGCAGCCATGGAACATCATGGTCATGTCGGTGGCGCTGGCAGTGCTGAAACGCGAAAGATCAAGCGACTTCAGCGACTTGCATCCCGTGAACATCCCTTGAAGGTTCGTTGCCTTCGCAGGGCTGAAGGAACCCAGATTCAGCGTTTCAAGCGCCTTGCAATCCTGGAACATGAAGTACACGTTTTCCAGGGATGCGCCGCTGAAATTCGAAACATCGAGCTTGGTAAGTTTCTCGCAGAACCTGAACATCCTGTCCATTTTCTTGACCTGCGAAGTATCAAAACCCGAAACATCCAGCGAGGTCAGGCTCGTGCAGTAATTGAACATGTCGGACATGCTGGTGACCTGGGAGGTATCCAATCCCGAAAGATCAACGGACTCCAAATTGGCGCAATCCCAGAACATGTGCGAGCACGTTGCCGCAACAACGCCGGGCTTGATAACCGCCGACGTGATGGATCTTGTATTGTTGACCCACGGCGGATTTACGCCCCAGTTCGCCAGCTTGGCGCGCGTCAAGCCGCCAATCGGACGCACCGTAAGCTTACCCGCGGAATCAATCATCCACTCGCAAGTGCCCGACTTTGTCCAGCCATCCGCAACGCCAACGGCGGTGTACGTTTCAATGCCCGAGGTGCGCGCCTTATTATCGGCATACATCGCAGCGGTATTCTCGAAGTGCTTTCCAGCGGTATTCTTCCAAACGCTTTCGGGGAATCCGAAGTACGTAAGGTCAAGGCCAGCGGGTATAGTCAGCGACGAAATCTTTGAGCAGCCGCTCAGAATGTACATCTTGTCGTTCAAGCTGTCGAAATTAAAGTGCGACCAATCAAGCTTTTCAAGCGCGCTGCACCCCTCGAACATGGTGCGCATGCTGGTCACGCTCGAGGTGTCAAAGGATGCCAGATTCAGCTCAGTAAGGCTCGTGCACTGGCGGAACATCGATGCCATGCTGGCAACCTTCGCGGTGTCAAAGGAAGAAACATCCAGCGAGGCCAGTGCCGTGCAGTTAGAGAACATGCTGTTCATTTTTGTCACGTTTGCCGTGTTGAAGTTCGCCAAGCTCAGCGAAGTCAGGCTTTTGCAGCCGTCGAACATGTTATCCATTCTTGTCACGTTTGCGGTATTGAAGCCCGAAACATTCAACGAAGTCAGGTTTTCGCAGCTGTCGAACATGCAGTCCATCCTCGTTACGTTTGCGGTATTGAAGCCCGAGACATCCAGCGAGGCCAGGCCTTCGCACCCACGGAACATCCCGCTCATGTTCGTTACGTTCGAAGTGTCAAACCTGCTTAGGTTAAGCGAAGTCAGGCTATTGCACCCCTGGAACATACTGGCAAGATTCGTTGCCTTCGCTGTGCTCAAGCCGCTTACATCAAGCGAAGTAAGCGACAAGCAGTTATAGAACACGCCGCTCAAGTTGGTAGCATTCGCGGTGTCCAGACTGGAAAGATCAATCGACGCCAGCTTCTCGCAGTTGCCAAACATAAAGCTCAGGTCCTGCGCTTGCGCGGTTTCCAAGTTGGAGATATCAACCGAAACAAGATTCTTGCAGTCAGCGAACATGGAGCCGCAATAATCGGCCGCTACGTTAGGCTCAATGTAAACCGAGGTGATAGACGTAAGATGATTCATCCAGGGAGCCCAGCCGGGATTCCATCTTCCCAGCTTGCCGCGATCCATATTCGGAAGCGGGCGCACGGTGAGCTTACCTGCGGAATCAACCATCCACTCGCAGGTGCCCGACCGCTCCCAGCCTTCTGTGGTTGTGGGTATGACGTACGTCTCAGCGCCTTCAGGACGCGCTTTATTGTCAATCTTCATTGCGTCGGTAGTTTCAAAAATATTGCCAGCGGTGTCCACCCAAAGGCTCTCAGGCAGGTTAAACATAGCAAGATTCTGGCCACCGGGAAGCGTAAGGCGAGAAATCTTCGGGCAACCCTGGGTGATATACAGCTGATCCGGGTGCGCAACGTTATCCAGATTGAAACGCGAGATATCCAGCACTTCAAGCGCAGTGCACCCCTGGAACATGCCGCGCATATCCGTGGCGCTGGTGGTCTCAAACGACGACACGTCCAGCTCGGTAAGCGCAGGGCAATTATAAAACATGCTGAAGAAGCTGGTCACCTTCGCCGTGCTGAAGGAAGAAACGTTAACCGAGGTCAGAGCCGTGCAGTTAGAGAACATGTTGCTCATATTCGTCGCATCTGCCGTGTTGAAGTTCGACAGATCAAGCGTGGTGAGCTTTTCGCAACCAGAGAACATATCGGCCATGCTGTACTTTGCGCCGGAGGTGTCAAAATGCGCAAGATCAAGCGACGTCAGGGATTTGCAGTTGCGGAACGTGGCAAAGAAGCTGGTCGATTGGGACGTATCCAGGGATGAAATATCAAGCGACACAAGCTTTTCGCACCCATCGAACATGCTGGAAATAGACGTATTCTTTGCGGTATTGAAGTTCGAAAGGTCAAGCGAGGTCAGATTCGCACACTTGGAGAACATGGCGTTCATGCTTGTCACGTTTGCGGTATTGAAGCCCGAGACGTCAAGCGAGGTAAGCGACTTGCAACCAAGGAACATGCAGCCAAATGCCCTTGCTTTTTCCGTGTTGAAACTTGAGACGTCAAGCGAGGTAAGCGATTCGCAATTGTAGAACATGTGCTCGAAATCAGACATGTTCGAGGTGTCGAAACTTGAGATATCCAACGATTCCAGCGATTTGCAGTTCTTGAACATGCAGGTCGCAATCCATGCCTGTGAAGTATCGAAGTTTCTCAGGTCCAGCGAAACAAGCGATAAGCAGTCTTCGAACATGCTGTAGAAGCCGGACACGCGCGAGGTATCCAGGCCCGATACGTCGGCGGTTACCATGTTCTTGCAGCCGTAGAACATATAGTTTGCCCAGGTTGTGTACACGCCCGGCATAATGATCGCCGATGTGATGGATTCGCGCTGGTCATACCAAGGCACGGCTTGCTCGCCACCGCCGGAGTTCTGACCCAGGCTGCCCGATGTGCCGTTGCCCAGCGGGCGGACGGTGAGCTTGCCGGCGGCATCGATCATCCACTCGCAGTTGCCCGCTTGCGTCCAGCCCGGAGTCAGGGTGGCGTCGGCGGGAGTGACGGCGGCGGGTGCGGGGTCGAGCGCTGCAGGCGCGGGCGCGGGTTCCGAGACAGCTGCGACCTGCGGTTCCGGCGCTGCGGGAGCGGGGTCGGGCGCCGCGGACGCCAGCGCGGCTGCCGGGTCAAGGGTCAGCTCGAGTGCCGGTGGCAGCTCAGAGGCGATGGGGGGGTCGGGACGCCAGGAGCCGCAGGCGCAGCGGGAGCTTCGGCGGCAGGCGCGGATGCCGCGGGAGCTTCGGCACCTTCCGCTACCGACCCCGTTTCAGGTGATTGCGTTGTAGCGGCTGGCTCGTCAACCGCAGCGGCCACCAGGGACGCGGTGTTGGCATCGGCGGCCGGCAGCGCAAACGCCGGCACGGGCAAAAGCCCCAACGCCAGTACGACGGACAGGAAGATGTTCGCGGTTTTTCGCGAAGCAGGAGTTCGCTTTTCCATTACCCACCTCTTTCTGTAATCGGTGCTAATACCACGATTTACAGTATACAGAGGTCAGAGGCGTATTTTGCGTCCATCAGGAAGAATGGGACACGTGTCCCACTTAGGCCCCGTTTTTTGCGCCACAAGGCCAAGCTTCGCGCACCCGCGCCGTGTTGACAAATTACCCCACCTTTTGTCAACAAATGAGAGGGGATTCAAACGTTTTTCAGCGGCGGCAAGGGAATAAGCCAATGCACGACGTATTGGATACGTTGAGCGAATCGCAAGCACGAAAAAGCATTATCCAGGCGGAGTCCGCTCGGCGAATCCCTTGCCGCCGACATCAACCAGGCCAAAGCCTGCCCTGGTCAACAATTCCACGCAGCGCGAAGAGGCTACTCGCTTTCGCCACGCAGCCACAGGCCAGTCTTGCCACCATCCTTTTTCAGCAGGCGCACGTCCATGATTTCCATGCCGCGATCAACCGCTTTGCACATGTCGTACACCGTCAGGCAGGCAACGGACGCCGCCGTGAGCGCCTCCATCTCAATACCCGTCTTGCCCGTAACGCCGCAAGTCGTGGTCACGTGGATGCCCACGCGGCCATCCTCACGCTCACCTGCGAAAACAGGCTCGCACTCCACCTTTGCTTTCGTGATGTTCAGCGGATGGCACATGGGAATAAGATCACTCGTGCGCTTCGACGCCATGACGCCCGCCACGCGCGCGCACGCCAAAACATCGCCCTTTGCCGCCTGGCCGCTCGTAATCAAGTCAAGCGTTTCCTGATGCATGGCAATGAAGCCTTCTGCCACCGCAACGCGCTGGGTCTCTGCCTTGGCGGACACATCCACCATGCGGACGTCGCCTTTTTCGTCGATGTGGGTAAGCTGCTGTTCGTCGGACATGTTCTTCTCCTTCGGTACTCGTTCAAGTCAAATGATGCAAGTCTGAAAACGCTCAGCGACAAAACCGCTGCGAAAGTTACTAGCAGGGCCGCCAGCGGGGACGCAGGCACCGCCTTCCCGGAAGCCGCATGCCGCCATTCCTGCCGCCCACCAGGGGCAACTCGCCACCATCGTCAACAGCTTCACCGCTGAAATTGTTGACAAAAGGTGGGGTAATTTGTCAACAAATTAGCCGCCAATCTGGGACATTTTGCGTTTCGTTCCCACGGTGTTCTCGTTTTCCTTGGGCTTTTGGAACACCGCCTGCTCAAAGACGGCGCGCGCTGCACCTTCGCCACCTTCACGCAGCGCTGTTTTGATGTCCAGCTCATCGTCGCTGAACAGGCAGGTGCGCAGCTTGCCATCGGCCGACAAGCGCACGCGATTGCATTCGCTGCAGAAGTGATTGGACACCGGCGAGATGAAGCCGACCGTGCCTTGCGCGCCCGGGAAACGGTAATAGCGCGCAGGACCGCCGCCCCGGGGCTTGTCCTCGGTAGGCTCCAACGCGGGAATGCCCAGTTCAGCCGCGTGCTCGTTAATGACGCGCAGCATCTCTTCACAGGAAATCACATCGGCTATACCCCAACCGCTGCCATCGGTGCCCGAGCTTTCGCCCACGGGCATGTACTCAATGAAGCGCATATGCAGCGGACGGTCGATGGTCATCTTCGCGAACTCAAGAAGATCCTGGTCCAGGCTGCGCACCACCACGGCGTTCACTTTCACCGGATCAAGACCCACCGCAAAAGCTGCCTCGATGCCATCCAGCGTGGACTGAAGCTTGCCGCCGCGCGTCACGAATGCGAACTTATCGGCGTCCAGCGTGTCCAGCGAAATGTTCACGCGCGCCAAGCCCGCCTCTTTCAGGTCCTTCGCAAACTTGGGCAGCAACACGCCGTTCGTGGTCATCGAAATGTCCTCGATGCCGGGAATCGCGGCGATTTCCCGCACGTTTTCCACCATGCCCTTGCGCACCAGCGGCTCGCCTCCGGTCAGGCGAATGCGCTTGATGCCACATTCGGCGGCAATGCGCGCGATGGTCACAATTTCGTGACCGCGCAGGATTTCAGCGGGACTCATAGAGACAACGCCCTGCTCAGGCATGCAATAGATGCATCTGAAATTGCACCGATCGGTTACCGAAATGCGCAGGTAATCGATGGTGCGGCCGAAGGTGTCTTTCAAGTCGCCCTCTCCTTCTGGAACTTTTGGAGCCATTTTGGCAGGCTTCCAAACCATTTATCTTTTGTTCAGATTATAGCGAAGAAACCTTCTTTCGTGCGGTGCATATTCCTTACCGTGCATAAGAGTGGGGCGAAGCTGCGCAGAGACGGCCTATTTCGATAAATCACCAGTCCATTCGGTTGGCCGTTGCCTTTCAGCAACGCCTTTCAGCAAACAGACCATCAGATACGTGCATCTTGTCGAAAAATCGGCGCCAATAAGCCCAAATCAACGGTACGGGGCAGGTGAAAAAGCGCCTGCAGCGTTCTATCGCTTCTAATCAATTACACGACCTGGGCTTTTCTTGGTCCAATCTGCTCAAGATACCCTTTTTCGCCCTTTATTCACGCTCTAACCTGCCCCGTAACGTCGATTTGCGCGTTTTTTGACTGAAATTTCAACAAGATGAACCCAACAACAAACTTTCGGGGGAACGCAAGACCCCACCGGCGCGGCAAGAGCAGGTGAAAAGGCGCCTGCAGCGTTCCTGCGACCCAGCCCCTATCCCAACAGGGCGGCAGCAGCAGTCATGCGTTCCGCGATAGGCACGCCAAAGGGGCAATTGTGCTCGCACGCATGGCACGCCACGCACTTGCTTGCCTTCGCATGCAAAGCATTGTAGTGGCCCTGAATGGATTCGGGCACGCTTTCATGCAAAACGGCCAGGTCATAGTACTTATTCACAGTCGCAATATTAATGCCCACCATACACGGCTGGCAGTGACCGCAATAAATGCAATGGCCGGCGTAGGAATGCTGGGGCGCCGTGCGCAAAATGCGCGCATAATCCAGGTTCTGGCGCAACGTGGTGTAGTAACCCAAAGCGTCCTCCAGGTGGGAAAGCTCGCTCATACCCGCCATAACCGAAGCAACAGCGGGGCGATCAAGCGCATAAGCAATGCACTGCGCGGGCGTCATGGCAACACCAAAGGGGCTTTTCTCCGCATCAAGCAAGCGACCGCCCGCGAACGGCTTCATAACGGTAATACCCACGCCGAACTGGGCACATTCCTCGTAGAGGGCGGCGCGCTCGGGGTTGATGCCATTGCCTGCGCCCTTGAAATCACCGAACATATCGTCCAAGCTGCCCGAAGACGGCATAGCGTCAAACGCGGGATTCAAGCTGAACATGATGACCTCGATGAGTGGGTTTTGCGCCGCTGCGCGCGCCACGGCAACGCTATGCGTGGAAATGCCCACATGGCGAATGACGCCTGCCGCGTGGAGCTCCTGCACGTAATCCAGATATGGGCTGCCCGCCATGAGCGTGGTGAATTCTTCCACGTCGTCGATGAAGTGAATCATGCCCAGATCAAGGTAGTCGGTCTGCAGCAGTTCCAGCTGGTCCTTGAACGCTTTCTTGACCGCATCAATCTCGCGCGTGCGCACGTACTGGCCATTTTGCCAGGTAGAACCAATGTGCCCCTGGATAATCCAATCCGCACGATGCGGCGCCAACGCAGTGCCCAGCGCCCCGCGCACCGATGGGTCGGCCATCCAGCAGTCCACAATGTTCACGCCCGCACGCTCGCACGCCCGAACCAGGTCGTTCACACGCTGCTGCTCCCAGCCAGTAATCCATTCGGCGCCAAAACCAATCTCGCTGACCATCAGGCCGGTCTTGCCCAGTTCACGGTATCTCATGGTGTTTTCCTCTCGTTGCTCTCTTAGGATTTAGGTGGCGAAGAGGGCCACGGCGCCAGCAACTACGCTGGCAGCTCGCCCGTTTCCAGCAAGCGCAAAAATGCCGGCTCGTCCAGAACGGCAACGCCCAGCGAAAGCGCCTTGTCCAACTTCGAGCCAGCCGCCTCACCTGCAACAACGTAGCTCGTCTTCTTCGATACGCTGCCGCTCACCTTCGCGCCCATTGCCTTTAGGCGCTCGCCCGCTTCGTCGCGCGTCATGCCGCTTTGCACCAAGCTGCCGGTAAGCACGAACGTCAGGCCCGCCAACTCGTCG
>CAKTXN010000007.1 GCA_934630905.1 uncultured Eggerthellaceae bacterium | reverse complement strand
TACTTCTGGCAGCCCTCGAGCTCCGTGCCGTTGAAGCCCCTCCAACGCTCGACGAATTCTTTCGCGGCTTTCTTTTGCTCGATCTGGTTCATTGCGCCCTCGCAGGTTAGGAAAAATGTTTCTGCAATTATATCGCCAAAGCGCTCGCTTGCATTTCACCTCTTCTTTCTTAAATCACATACCCAATCGACAGGGCGCGGATGATAATTTCGCTGATGACAACCATGTCCTCTGAGCTGAAAAACGCCGTTACGTTGTTCGAGAACAGGATTTGCGATTGCGCGGGGAATTCATCGTCGCCTTCCCAGAAAAGGAACTGGATGAAGACGTTGGGCAGGAATTCGAATTGGCAGGCAGCGTCGGCCTTGCTGTCGATTTCCTGCGCGCCCAAAGCTGTGCAGGCTTCGGTGAGCTGGTCGGCTTCGTCGAACTGCTTTGCCAAACGCAGCGTGCAGCGCCGGTTGAAGGCGGGCAAGTATGCAGCACCTTTAGGAAGCTCCTGGTAAGCCAAAAAGCGCGTTGGTTCGGGCAGGGGAGTACCCTCTAAAACGATTCTCAAGAGCAATATTTCCAGTTCAGGGGAAATATCGGGTACTTCAAGCGTAGCGTGGTTTAACGCGGTGTTTGCGGCCTGTGCGCGACGCGCAATAACACTGGGGGTCGCTTTCGCATCGCAGGTGGTGTCGGGTGCGTCCCCTTCGCTGTTTGCAGGTGCCATAAAGATGGGAGTGGTTAAAAACTCACCTTCGGGCCAGCGAATGAAGAAGGGGCGTCCCATGACCATGATCGTGAACTTTTTAGCGTTGCTATTGTAGCTGGCTATACCTTTCGCGCCAAGCGCTTCGGGGTCTGCCTGGGCAAAAAGCTCACGGTAATGGGCAAGGGGACGTTCTGTTTTGTTGTTGACGACTTCCATGGGGTACCTTATTTCTTTTGGAATGTTGCGAAATGATGCAGCTTGTTTTGCGGCGGTTGTAAAGCGACCACGCTGCCTTTAGCGCTGCGAGCGCAGGTGCTTGCAGCGCTTCGATGTGCTGCAATGCGAGACAGCCGCCAGAAAAAAGCAAGAGACAACGATGATCCATTGTCCCTTGCTCGTATACGTGACGTTACGCGAAAAGCGAGGCGTCGGTGTGAGGAATGAAGCACGCGGCTACAAATTCATCCATGTAGCCCGGCTCAACGGAAAGCTCCAGGTAGGTCATGCACTGACCCAGCTCGAATACTTTCTCCGTTGCTTCATCGGATACCAGCATGGCGCAAGCGCCGGTAAGGGAGCTGTTGCCAATGTAGTGGTATTTCTCCAGAGGCATCTTCGGCAGCATGCCAATTTCCATAGCGTTTGCCATGTTGATGCCGCTACCAATGCCACCTGCGATAATGACTTGGCTCAAATCGTCGGGCGTGGCGCCAACCGAGTTCAGCATCGTGCGGAACGCGCTGAAAATGGCGCCCTTCGCACGGATGAAGTTGTCAAGGTCGGTTTCGTTGATGGTCACATCGTGCTTAGCGCCGTTTTCGCCTTCGAAAGCCAAAACATACTCGCAGCCGCCGCCATCAAGCGGACGGATACGCTTGCCTTCGCGGGAGAACTTGCCGCGCGCGCTGATGATGCCCGTGCGGAACAACTCGGCCACGGTATCGATGATGCCCGAACCGCACAGGCCAACAGGCGCAACGCCGCCTACCACGTCGTAAGTGGGATCCATAGTCTCATCATCAATGGTGAGCTTCTGGATGGCGCCCTTTGTGGCGCGCATGCCGCATGAAATGTCGCCGCCTTCGAATGCGGGGCCGGCAGAGCAGGCGCAGGTCAGCATGAAGTCGCCGTTGCCGTAGACCATTTCGCCGTTCGTGCCCAGGTCAATGAAGAACGACATCTCTTCGCTGTTCCACAGAAGCGTGGCAAGCGTGCCGGCGGTAATGTCGCCGCCCACGTAGCTGCCCACGTTGGGAGCAAAGATCACCGGTGCATCAGGTGCAATGGGAAGCCCCGTGCTTGCACCGGTATCGCCGTGGCGCTCCAGGAACTCAGGTTCATAAGGCTCCAGGCGAATGCTATCGCCGTTTGCGCCCAAGAACAAGTGCTCCATGGTGGTGTTGCCGGCAATAACGCAGCGGTTGATCTGCGTGCCTTCGATGCCCGCCTGTGAGCACAAATCGCCCAACAGGGGAATAATCGTGTTCTCGCGGATCGCTTCGCGCAGGGCATCCACGCCGCCTGGTTTCGATTGGCTGATAATGCGGTTGATAACATCGGCGCCGTAGCGAATCTGGTCGTTGCCAGCGCTTGCTTTGCCGTGAATTTCGCCCGTAGCCAGATCAAGCAGAGCTGCGGTCACCGTGGTGGTGCCAATGTCAATAGCAACGCCGTAGCCGGTTTCCTGCACGCCGCGCGCAATGCCTGCAGCGAAGATATTGCTCACTTCGTGATTGTAGCGGTCAAGCTCCACCTGCGTGGAAAGGTCGGCGGTTTGGATGTCATGCGCAAAGCTTGCAGCTTCTGCCGGCACCATAAAGTGCGCATCGGCGCAAACCGTGCTTTGGCAGGCCAAACGCCAGCCCTCTTCGTATTCTTGCGGCTTGCGATGGTTCCTGCCGCCTTCGACTTCGCCTTCCAGCAGCTTTACGCGGCATTTGCCGCAGGTGCCAGCACCGCCGCAGGGAGCGTCAATGGATATACCCGCTTCGCGGGCTACTTCAAGGATATTAGCGCCGAAGGCGGCAGCGACCTTGTGGTCGTCGCCGCCTTCAATCGAAAACGTGATGGTATACATCAGGCGTTTTGTCCTTTCCGGGAAAGGGTCTTACATGATGGGATCCATGCTCAGTGCCGGATGTCCCTTCTCGGTCAAGAAGGCCAGGAGCTCTTCGGGATCGGTAGCGATGGTCTCGTCGCCAACCATGTCGGTGAAGTTCTCGATGCCCGTCATTTCGAACACAGTCTTGTTCAGGCGATCAGCAACGTCGTCCTTGAGTTCCTTCGGCATCCAAACAATGCGCTCGGGGCCGCCTTCGGCAGCGATGAACTTCTTGGAAGAAATGAAGGAACGGCCGTGACCCATGAAGCCCGGGGTCTGAACGCCGCCGCCGGTCATGGACGCCAATTCGCCGAACGTCATGCCGGTGGGGGTCATGCCCACGTATTCACGGTTGCAGATAACAACGCCGTTGGACAAAGGCTCAATGCCGCAGATGCATTCGAAGCAACCGCAGGAAGTCATGGGGTCTTCAATCAGCGAGTACAGCGTAACGTTCTCAACGGCGCCGTGCGTTGCTTCCTTGATGACTTCGTTGACGGTGGTGTAGCGGCCCGTGCGCTCGTCAAGGCAGCCTTCCTTGGCAATGGGCTGAGAAGGACCAGCGTCGTTCAGCTGCTTTGCTGCCTTAGCGTCAAGCCAAGAAACAGCGCCGCACAGGCCCAAGCGCTCGGGGGTAACCACGCAGCAGTGGGCAGGTGCAAAGCTCTGGCACAGCGTGCAGGTGTAGAACGTGTCAACGGCTTCATCGGTAAGAGAAGCAATGCGGTTGTCGCGCTCCTGATAAGTGGGCATAGCCTTTTCGGCGATGAATGCCTCGGCTTTGGCCTTGTCGGTGATGAACGTGACTTCAACCTTGTCAACAACCTCGCCAAAGTCCTGCTTGATCATGCTAACCAGAACATCACCGAAGTGCTTCAGGCGCAGGCCGCGCTCGAACGCGTCCTTGCTAATGCGAATGCGGAACAGGTTGCGCTGACCGGTGTGCATAACGCCTTCAATGTAGTTGAACCAGGTGTGGATGTTACGCTCGATAACAGACTCGAAGTCAGGCTGCATCTTTTCGCCGTACACCTTGATGTTCGTGATCAAAGGAAGGCGGATAAGCTCGGTGGCGTTCTCGTCTACATCGGGACCGTCGATGGTAACCTTGCCGTCTTCAACAGCATCGGCATCGGCCATTTCCAGCAACTCAGCGGTGGGGTTGTGGTCGGAGTCGAATTCAACGTAGCAGTCCTTCTTGCGCACGATTTCGCCTTCGAAAGCAGCTGCGAAGGAAACCGGCAGTTCAACGGCCTTAGCCTTAACCTTGATGTTGCGCATCTGCAGGGACTTCGCAACGGTGTTGCCATGATCCTCTTCGGATTCAAGCGCACCGGGAACCTGCAGGTCGCCCAAGGGGATGTCCACAATAACGGGGAAGCCCAAAGCAATAGCGCCTGCGCCAGCGGAAACAACAACGTTGTCGATAGCGCCGAACGTGTTGACGAAGGCAGGGACGCGCTCTTTAGTGTACTCAAGCAATGCAGCCAGGTTGCCCGGCTCAACAGCGCCGAAGATCAGAGCAGCACGAATAGCAACGGTCACAACATGGGTAACAGCCGTTACGTCGTGGCCCAAAGGCACAATGCGGTATTCGACGCCCATCTTCACGCCTTCAGCGATAGCCTGATCAATAACTTCGCCAACCAAGAAGGTCATCAGGCCCTTGTCCTGGTAATCGCGGATGATGGCGGCAACGCTTGCGGCGTCATCGGCCTTGCCCAGAACAACGGCAACGCCCGGGATATCGCCGGTAACCAGCGGCACGCCCAAAGAACGAATGACCGGGTCGGGAACAAAGCCAATGCCGGCTTCGTTTTCGTACGGAGTAGGATTGTTGACCCACTTCAGAGCTTCAATGATTTCAGCGCCAACAGCGGTTGCCAAGCCAGCGTTCAAAGCTGCGCCCAAATCAGCTGCGTGCGTGTCCAGGCTCTTCATAACGTCAATGCAGGCACCCAGATCGCTTAGCTTCTGCACCTTTACGCCGGTAGCGGCATAGATGGTGGGCAGGAAGTATGCGGTGTCGGGGAAGGCGATGGCGGCATCTTCGCCATGTGCTTCGATCGCTGCGGCAACAGCGCCTTCGGTCAGACCGATTACGGCATCGGAACCGCCGTAAATCATGTCCATCAGCGCATTGCCCGTGCCCTCTGCGGCTGCTTCTTCGGCTGCGGGCTTTGCTTCCACGGCCGCCTCTTCGGCGGCGGGAGCAACCTCTTGCTTTGCTTCGTCCTTGTCTTTCTTCAAGAAGTCAAAAAGTCCCATTTTTAATCCCCTTTGGTCTATTTTTTTGACATTTCCTATACACTCCAATGCGCCTGCCGCCGAAAACTGCGTTGAAACGTGCGTTTTCGGCGCGCGCGGCGCATCGTGAAGCTTATGTTGTTTGGCGAATAACGCCTGTACCGAGATTAAATCTCCAGGTAGGAGTCAGCGTACAGAGTGTTGTTCTTGATGATGTCGGCGGACTTGATGGTCTCCATCAGGCGCAGGTCGTTCGGGTTGACGATTGCGGAGGTCAGACCCTGCATCATAGCCATAGCAACCATAACGGAGTCCATGATCGGACGGATGTGCTTCGGCATACCGTTGGAGTTGTTGGACAGACCACCGGTGGACTTCATGCCCATGTCGGAAATCATCTTGATGAACTCCAGAATGTCCATCTGCTTGTCCTGCATGCCCTTGGTAACCAGGAACAGCGGGTCGAACCACATGTCTTCGGCAACGTCCATGCCAGCTTCCATGCCGCGCTCCATCAGCGTTTGCATGTAGCCCATGCGCTCGTCGTTGTCGGAAGCAATGCCGTTGCCATTGCACAGTGCGATAACGATAGCATCGTTTGCGGCAGCCAGGTCAACGTACTCAAGGCGGCCAGCAGCGTCGGCGGAGTTGACGATCGGCTTACCCTTAGCGCGGTTGTAAACAGAGATACCAGCTTCGATAGCGGCCTTGTTGGCGGTGTCCAGAGCCAGAGGAACGTTGTCGAACTCGCCCTGAAGCAGCTGAACAGCCCACTTCATCAAATCTTCGCCGTCTTTTTCGGCAGGGCCGATGTTAACGTCGATGTAGGTTGCGCCTGCTTCCAGCTGCTGACGGCAGCGAGAAACAACCGGCTCGGGATCGCGTGCTTCGAAAGCGGCGCGAATGGAGGGCGCGGTTACGGAAATGCGCTCACCAATAACTACGAACTTACCCATGGATTTAGTCCCCTTTCTATAAAGATGGGCGGCGGGCATCTTACCCGTCGCCCATGGTTACCGTGTATAGTCTATCACTTACTGAGCGAACAATCGTGATTGCTATAAGTTCTTTACGGTTTTGAAAGACTTGTAAATACTACTGAAGTTCCTTCATGAACTTAACCAGTTCAACAGCCTCGTTCGGAGCGGTGATGATTTCCCACTCAGGCAGACGCTCTTCCAGTTCGCCCTTCAAAACGGCAACTTTGCCCGGGATGATGAGCTTGCGGCAAGAGATTGCATCTTCAATGCCGTTTTCCTGGATGAACTTCGTGATGGAGCCAGCAGAGAACTTACCAGCAGCCCAAGAAGTCAGAACGGAGTAGCCACCAGCGTCGGTGATCATCAGGTTAACCGGTACACCGGAGCGCTCGAGTTCAGCGGAAACCAGGAAGTAAGTCAGCGCGAAGTCTACGGTTGCAACAACAGGAGAAGTTGCGTCAGCGCCGTTCAGCGGGTAAACCTTAGGCTCAACGGTCATCGGCTTCTGCGGGTCGGTGTACACGTTCTGGCGCATGCCATACAGCGGCAGAGCCTCAGCGTAGCTCATGCCATCCATAACGATGATGGAGCCGTACTTGATGGTGAACAGAGAAGCCAAAGCCTCCTGCATGTGCATGTCGCCCGGGGCGATAGCGGCAACGTTCACGATGGAAGGATAACCGAAGGTGCGGTCGTTGCCCTTGATGGCAGCGCGGCGAATCAGAACAGCTTCCATGTAAGCTTCCTTGGCAGAAGTGGTGGAAACGTTGAGCACCAGGTTCTTGTTGCCCTTGCCTTCAAGCGCGGCAACGGTGTCGTACAGGCTGTCCAGGTCGTCGCCGAATACACCCAGAACCACGCCGAACTCGGTGGCCAGAGCGTTCATGTCATCCAGGTTGTCAGCCTTAGCGCCGTTCAGGATGGGCTTGCCAGCTGCGCAAACTTCCAAAGCAGCGCGAGCAGCATCGGGGCAGCAGCAGTTCAAGATCAGGGTGCGGCCGGTCTCGGCAGCCTTCTTCACCAGTTCTACGTAAGCATCCTTGTCGCCTTCGAACTGAAGGGTCAGGGTCTCAACGTACATGCGCTCGGAAATACGATCGTAATCAACGTCTTTGATAGCAGCCCACTTCTCATCGAAGTTAGCAGCAGTCATAGCAACAGAGAACAGGTTGCGAGAAACGAACGTCTTCTCGTGACGATACAGAACGGTTTCGCCGCCCATGCTGTGCTCTTCGGCACCAGAACCAATTTTGATGGTCTTCATGGGAGGAGCAGTTGCCTCGGAGAGCTGAGCCAGAGCTTCAGCAGACATATGGGGGCATTTGTCCAGGCTAACAGCACCCTGGGCAACCTTCATAGCGAACGCCATGCAAGTGGGGTTGCCGCATTCCTTGCAGTTAGTCTTAGGAGTCAATTTGAAGATATCAAGACCTTTGAGAGCCATGGTATACCTCCTACATCATAGCTGCAACGAAGCTGGAGATCGTTGCAACGGAATCGGGATGGCCAAGGATAACGGCATCGGAGCCTGCGCCCAAAACAGCAGCTGCAGTGCAGATTTCCATCTGGATGCCACGCTCTTCGCGAGCGCCCCACTCGGGAACTTCGGACTCTTCGGTCAGAGCCTCTTTAACGCCCCAGCAGTCAGCAGCGCAAGGAGTGATGATAGGCACTTGCAGCTGAGCATCGTTCTGGCCCAAAGCGGCAGCGCGAACGCGGTCGATGGTGGACAGCAGGTACTCAAAGCCGTAGCCTACAGCAGCGGTGCCCAGGTTCATCATGTAGCCGTTGGGCTGGATGCCCATTTGGCCGATCAAAACGTTGAGCTGCTTAGCCAGGTTGATGTCAACGGCAGACTCAGCGCCGAACTTCTGGTTGTAAGCCATACCAGCGGAAGCAGCAACGGTCTTGTAGTTTTCCTCACGAGCGGAAAGCAGTAAGATGTTGCGACCTTCCAGGGCTGCGGAAACAGCCTCAAAAATCTTAGCGTCCTTGTCGAAGTTCTTGCAGCCCTCAAAGCACAGGGGAGCGTCGGTTGCTTCAGCAACTTCCTTAGCCATGGCAACGCAGTCCTCAACAGACATGTCTTCACCGTTGGGGTCGGCGCTTTCGAAATGGATTGCTACGAAGCCAACGCCAGGGATCTGTGCTGCGTGAGCAGCCTGAGCGGCAACCGTGTCGCAGCCAGCAAATTCTGCTGCCAGCTTCGGCAGGGTGGTGTCGATTCCCTTATCAGTGATTTCGAAGCCGATAAGGGGCTTGTGCTCGATAGGAGCATCAAAGCTGCACAGTGCATCAACGTTGTTACCGCCGACGGTGACTGCCTTGTCGCCGGTGCCAAGCGTAACCGTGTTGATAGACGCGGAATACGTTTGAGCCGTCTTCTTGAATGGCATAGCCATTACCTCCTTTTACAGTTCTCTTCCTAGAATTGTTACTGCCTATTACATAAAAAGCAAAGGCTTATTTCGCCTGAGCTTCTTTTGCCTCTTTGAACAGCTCGTCCAACAGGGGGTACAGAGCTGATTTTGCCGCTGCCGTATCGGGAAGCGTTGCGGTGGGCTGGCCCGCGCAATCTGCTTCGTAAATGGCTGCGTCGTGGGGAAGGACGCCTAAAAGATCCAACCCCTGGTTTTTGATTTCCTCTTCAATGCCGGGATCAAGCTTGCCTTCGGGCGCGCGGTTGACGATGAGCTTCATGATGCTCGGGTTCAAGTTCAGCGTGCGTACCATTTCGGCAATGCGGCCAACTGCTTGAATACCGCGACGGCTGCAGTCGGAAACCAGAATGACCATGTCAACAGCGGGCAGAATGCCGCGGCTGATGTGCTCCATGCCGGCTTCGTTGTCAACCACGATGTAATCGTAGTTGCTGGAGATCTTGCGCAGCTGGGCGGTAAGCAGGTCGTTTACAAAGCAGTAGCAGCCTTTGCCCTGCGTGCGGCCCATAACCAGAAGATCGTAGTTGTCCTCTTCGGTCAAAGCGTTGGAAAGCTTGTACTGCAGGAATTCCTGCTTGGTCATGCTGCTGGGAATGGGGTTTTCAAGCTGGTCTTCGGCGCGTGCAACCACTTCGCGAATGTCGCCGAGCGTGGCTTCAATGTCAACGCCCAACACTTCGTTGAGGTTTTCGTTGGCATCGGCGTCAACGGCCAAAATGGGACCCTTGCTCTTTTCCGCCAAGTACTCAATGAGCATGCCAGTGATGGTGGTTTTTCCCGTACCACCTTTTCCGGCCATAGCAATGGTATACGTCATAGTTTTCGCAATCCTTCTTTGTCGCTTCGTTGTGTTTGCTTGTTCGCGTTGCCTGGTGCGGATTACATGGGCTGGAAGCTAATGCGTTGGCGAAGTCCATCGGTGTTCAAGTCGAAGATGATGGTGCCATCGGGTTTCTCATAGCGTTCTTCAGTGATGTGCTTGCCCACGCGATACGTATTCATGAAGACGTTGACATCATCGATGTCCACTTCTTCAACGTAGATATCGCGCATTTGGTTCCCGCTGCACTGATTGAAAATTTCACGAAGCACTTCGTATTTCGCCATGATTCAACCTCGCTTCCGCAACTGCTTTTACACCGCTACGTAAATGCGGCTTTTCACGAAGTCAACTTTGTTCACCGCGCCTTTTACGGTGTAGTTTTCGCCCAAAAGGTCGGTGAAGGTGATGGTGTCGCCGTCAACTTGGAAATTGCTTACGTTTGCGCACATTTCCTGGGCGTCTTCGGGGTTGTCCTGGTAGGTGAAAACGGTTGAAAGGCACATGCTTATTCGCCCGCCTTCAGAATCTTCAAAGCGGCTTCGAGTTTAGCGTTGGACTGTTCGAAGAGCGTAACTGCCTCGTGGATAAGATCCGACGCTTCGCCTTCGGTCTGATGGCCCAACTCGTGCAATTCCTCAGCGTGATGTTGGTTGTGCTCGAGCATGTACGTCAGAATTGCATTGCGCTGCTCGGGTGTGTTCGAGCCCGTGCCATGCTGATGTTCGTGAGCATGTTGATGCATAGTTATCCCCTAACTCTGATTCTTGCTTCGTGAGCATCGTACTAGCATATTTTGTGCAATTCAAGGCAAATCTGTACTATTGCGGGTGTTTTTCACCTAATAATTACGCATCGAATCAAGAAGTAACGATTGTTTTGCTTGCAATGGGCGTATGATGTCAATTTGATTACGCCCTGGCTTTTGAAAACCGGGGGAACGCCTGCTTCTGACGTGTGTTTACTGGTTGTATTTTGTTGCGTTGCGGATGCGATGATGCCAGTGCGACTCGGTGGTTACGAGCAAAGGGCGCTTTGGACGCCGGTGAAGGCGCAGGGTTCATCGGTTGCGATGACAAGGTAGTTGTCGGCTCCCGAAAATTCCAGGTCAATACAGGGTATTTCGTACACGAAGGCGAACTGTTCCGAGAGCGCACGCATGGCGGCATCCACGGTGTTGATGCCTGCGCGCGGGCTTTCTTCGTGTTCCTGTGCGCTTTCGTTGCTGGTGTTGCCGGCGCCTTCGCGCTCTTCGTATTCTTCGTATTCCTCGTCATCAACCACGGCGTTAAGCAGATAGAGGCCGCCCGGGGTTAGGCAGCGCTTTGCCTGGCGGATGCTTTCGGGCGTGAGAAGCAGCCCCGTGGGGTTGGTGCCGTCAAACGAGTCGTTGATAACGGCATCGTAGGCGGCGGATTGCGCGTGCGCAAGGAACGTAACGCCATCTTCAACGATGGTGCGCAGGCGCCCTGCTTGCTCGGTGCCGTTTTCGCCGAATCGTTGTTCCAGCTCATCGACGTAAAAATGCTTGTGGGCAATTTCGACGATGGCGGGATCGATCTCAACAACGTCAATGGTGGTGTCGTTGCGGCTGGTAAGCAAGTGCTTTGGGTAGGAGTATGCTCCCGCGCCGATCATGAGCACGTGATTGATAGCCCGCGCCGACTCGAACATGTGGTCGAAAGCGCGATAATACTCGAACACCGGCTCGAAGCGTGCGTCTCCCAGGTAGCTGGCGCTTTGGAAGCCGCCGCCCACGTAGAGCACGCGGATGGGTCTGCTGTGCTGCTCGGCGCCTGCGGATTCGCATTCGCTGGTGTCGTCAGCGCCGCCGCTTTCGCCGTGGCGCTCTGCATCGGCGTCTTCGCCTTCGCGTTCGTTCTCGTCGTCGGCTTCAAGGGTGAACACCTGGGCTTCGCCGAACATGGTGGGGTAGCTAAATTCTTCAAGCAGTTCGTCGTCCATGATGGTCCTTTCTTTGCAACGAGGGCGGTAGTGGGCGGCATAGCTGGGCACTCCAGTGCTTCCTGCTCTTATGCCATCAGCGTTTCTATGGGTGCGAATTGAAATAGTAGCAAAAAACCGCTACTTATATGCTGGTCAGCAGCATAAAGGTTGTTGTTTGTATGTCTCTCAGATGCAATTCAAGCGCGGTTGAGCTTAGATTTTCGCTTGCCCGTTAGGTGTTCCTACGCTAAATAGCTTGAAATAGGAGGAAATAGAATTTTTTATCATTTTCTCCTATTTTTTCAGAGTCCAACTAAGGCAAAATAGGAGAAATCAAAAATAATTCGATTTTTCTCCTATCTTTTTATTACGATTTTATGCTTCATAGGAGTTTGACGGCTTGTTTCGATGGAAAGCGGAGCGGTTTTCCCATAAAAAATAGGAGAATTTAAAAATAATTTGAAATTTCTCCTATTTTGCAATGTGGTCACCCAACGAAAATAGGAGAAAAAAACAATTTAATGCCGTTTTCTCCTATTATGCAATTAAGAGCATGTTTTCGGTCTGTGTACGGCAGCGTAGGTTGACTAGCGACACGGAGCGAGAGCTGGTTGTTGTTTTTCAGTCCGCGCACGGTGGCATGTTTTGCGCGAAATTGGCAGTTACACGGCCCGTGGCGATGCCGCGAGCCGTGCAACAGTGCTAGAAAACAACATTCTATTTCAGCAGGTCGCAGATGCGGCCGAGAAGCGTTTCGAAGCTTACGCCGCGCTCTTGGAAATCGGGCTGCTGCGAAGAGACAAGCATGGCGTCGTGCGTGAGCGACCCTGCAAAATCGGCAGCTTCGGCCATGGAACGACCAGCCATGATAGCGGCAAGCAGGGCGGATGCGTACAGGTCGCCCGTGCCATGCAGCATGAAAGGCACGTAGGGGTTCTCTACACAGAACGGTTCGAAATCCTGGCCTGCCACAAAATTGCGGATGATGCCATCGTTGCGCGTGATGCCTTTGAGTACGACGGTCTTGGCGCCTTTCTTGAGTAGGCCCGCGGTGAGTTCAGCGGCGCGCGCATCGGAGATATCGGAACCTTCCCAGGCGTCGCCAATGGGCTGGTCAAGGATGATTGCGGCTTCGGTAAGGTTGGGCGTAAGGATGTCGGCTTCGGACGCAAGTTGAACCATTGCATCGCACAGCTCGGGAGTGTACGTGGGGTAAATCTTGCCGTGATCAGCCATAACGGGATCAACGAGTTTCAGGGCTTTCGGATAACGCTCGTATAGGCTCTTGATGATGTCCACCTGAACGGGGTCGCCCAGAAAACCGGAATAGATGGCGTCGATTTCAACGCCAATGCCTTTCCAGGCGTTCAGATAATCGGTCAGAATAGGAGTGGTGTCATGCATGTACCAGCCTGGAAATGCGGTATGGCTGCTGAACAGGCCGGTGGGAACAGGGCAAACATCGCATCCGGCAGCGGAAAGCACCGGGATTGCCACGCCCAAGGAGCATTTGCCGTAGCCGCACAAGTCATGCACGGCGGCAATGCGGGGGATGTAAGCGCCTTCGCGCTGGTAGAGCGTCACATCGTTTGCGGTCGTCATAGCTAGTCCTTTCGTAGGAATTATTGTTCGTAGGGAAGGCTAGTTCTTGCGCTCCTATCGGTTCAAGTGCCAAAATACCAATTATTAGCATAACCAGATTAATATCAGATAAGGACCAGGTATGCTCACTTACGATATGAGCTCGCGCGGCGATGAACCGCTTTATGAGTTTCTGTACGAATCCATTGCGGCCGACATTCGCGCCGGCAACTTACCTGCATCGAAAAAACTCCCTTCAAAGCGATCGCTTGCGAAGCATTTGGGTGTGAGTTTGATAACGGTGGAATCGGCGTTTTCGCAGCTTATTGCCGAGGGCTATATTCGCTCGGTGGAACGCAAGGGGTATTACGTTTGCGATTTGCCCCAAAGAGATGGCAGCGCGCATGTAGGGACACGTGCGCACGCAGGTCAGAGTGCGTTTCCTGCTGTCGATACGGGCGCCTGCGCGTTTCCGGTTGCAGATGTGGGGACTGTTGTGGGTGCGGGTTTGTTTCCGATTGCCCGTGCGGGTATGATGTCGTCTGCGCTTGCTGTGGATGAGAGCGCGGCTGCGGTCGGCAGCGGGCGCGAAATATCGAACGAACCCGCCCAAGTTGGCAGCGTCCCCTTGCGCACGCAGGTGCAGGAAATTCCCTTCGATACCCCTTCCCCCAACATCGAATTCGATCTGCATGGTGGCTCTCTTTCGACCGCTTTTCCGTTTGACGCTTGGGCGCGCTGTATGCGCGAGGCGCTTTCGCGCGAATCCGAAAGCGATTTATCCGATACGAAAAGCCCGCTGGGCACGCTGCGTCTTCGCCAAGTTCTTGCCGATTACCTGCGAGAATATCGCGGCATGGATGTTTTGCCGCAACAGATTGTGGTCGGTGCGGGCGCGCAATACCTGTACGGCATGATTATTCAGCTTCTCAATGAGGTGCGCGGGTCGTGTCACGTGGCTATCGAAAACCCCGGGTATCCGCGCCTGGAGAAGATTTATCGCGTCAATCGCGTTCCTGTTTCGTATATTCCCATGGATGAGCAGGGGATTCGTATGGACTTGCTTGCCACAAGCGGAGCGAACGTGGTGCATATCACGCCGTCGCATCAGTTTCCCACGGGATTGGTAACATCGGTGCCGCGCCGTTATGAAATCTTAAGCTGGGCGGCGCAAGATCCCAACCGTTTCATTGTTGAGGATGACTATGACTGCGAGTTCCGGCTGGCAGGCAAGCCGATCTCTCCTTTGCAGCGCCTTGATGCGCAGGGCCAGGTCATTTACACGAACACGTTTACGAAAAGCCTGGGTGGCGCGTTTCGCATTGGGTATATGGTTTTGCCTTTGCGCCTTGCGCAGCGCTTCGAGCGCGATTTGGGATTCTATTCGTGTTCGGTGAGTGCGGTTGACCAGCTTGCTTTAGCGCGTTTCATTGAGTCGGGTGCATACGAGCGCCACGTGAATCGTTTACGCACGCAGTATCGTGCGCTTCGGGATGCATTGGTTGATGAGTTGAACGCTTCGGCGTTGGCACCGCGCACGCGCATTGCATCGCAGGATTCGGGCATTCATTTCCTGCTGGGCGTTGCAAGCGATTGCTCGGGTGAAGAGTTGGCGGCTCGTGCCGCATGTGAAGGGGTGGCAATACAAGCGCTGCAAAGTTTTTATCAGGGGAATGCGCCCGAAGAGCAAGAAGTGCGTTGGCTGGTTGCGGGTTATTCGAGCCTGGATGCAAGTCAGGTTGCACCTTGCGTTCGGGCGCTTGAGCGCGCTTGGGCATAAATCGCCGGCGAGCACCCCATTTGTTGTCAAATTACCCCACCTTTTGTCAACAAATGGGGTCTGTTGTTGTCAAAACGACCTTAAACTCGGGCAAATCGACGATAATCGGTGGTCAGTTCTCGCCTCTATGCTTTACTAATTTTTAATATCGCCTGCGACCTGGGGAAACATTAAGACTCATTTCGTCACGCTCCTTGCAGCACCTCGAAACAGAGCTATTTGCCCACGCGAACCACCGATTATCGTCGATTTGCCCGAGTTTGCCCCCTGATTTCCAACAAGAGGGGTGCGTAGACGGCATTCAGCAGGGTGAAACGATGGGCATCTTGTTCGGCCCTGCGCGCCCACCGCCCCGAAGCCGCGCGCTACGGACGGGCCTTTTGCGCTTCGGCTTCTAGTACCCCATAAGGCAGTTGAAGTTAACTTCGCCTTCTGCATTGACGCCTTTGACATGCGTTCCCAGTTCATCTTCCAGCGTGAAGATATTCACAGGATGACCAGGCAGAATCTCCTTGCGGTAATCGATTTGCAGCGTACGTACCGGCCTGTCCTGCGTGGGTGAGGCAACATTTTGCGCATAATCGATGTAGCGTGCGTTGTTCACGTGCAGGTTGAAATCGATGTCAGAGAATTGCGGCATAATAACAGCAGTGGGCTGCTCGGCTGCTTCGAAATCTTTGATCTTTCGCAGCTTGCCCGAAAACATGCGGTCGGGAAGAAAATCAGTCGGGCCGTCGTAGTTTGCCAGCACCGATGCAATGCCCCTGGTCTCAATGTCAAGCAGCAGCCACTCCGATGTTCCTTTTGCCAGCATGTTGCCATCCAGGTCGCTTAAAGAGTAGTCGCGCTGAATGTTCAGGCGCGATGCGCTATGCGGCCATGTGCGTACGCAAACTTCCTGATGAGGCTTATATACGGCATCGTGGAAGAACTCGAGCTTCTGGCGCACGACCACCCAAAATACGCCCTTTTTCTGCAAATCTTCAAAGCCGATGCCCATTTCAACGCTGTGCTCAGTGGCAAGATCCTGAAAAAGATCCAACACGGCACTCGCGCGCAGCTGCTTGTAGCAGTTGAAATCGCTCAGGCGCAGTTTGCAAACTTGCTCTTTGTACAGTTCCATGGGTGTTCCTTTGAAGTGTGCGTTTGGGTTCTTGCTTATGGTTGTTCGGACGCGCTCGCGCGCTGCCGCGAATGCTTGCTCGCTCCATAAATTCGAAGAGCAAGTTTACTCGTTTTTCGTGTAGTTGTGCATTTAGAAGAAAAAGAACAGGGAAGAAAAAGCGGAAAACGGGAAGGGATGGGTCGAAAGAGGCGAAGGGCGCGTCAGGAAAGCCGGTGGTAGCGAAGGGCACCGGAGACAGCATACGATGCCGATGGCAGCGGGAAACTGCTGCGGCGGCGGTTCAGTGGGACGGTGCGTCGGGGGCAGCTGCTCGTGACACGGGCGGCGGAGCCGTGGCGGAGGCGCGCCTTCTATCGCGCGGCGTTCTTGATGGCGGTGTCGTACACTAGGTGTCCCAGCTCATAGGCGGAAAGCCCCCGCGGATCCTGCAGCCATTGGCTGATCATGGCAAGGCTCCCTGCAAGGGTGAACTCCAAAATTAAATCGATTTCTTGATCGCTACGCTGCGATTCCCCCTGGTTGATAACGTAGCGCTTCCAAAGAGGCTTCAACGCTTCCTTTAGGCGCAAGGCAAAAGACGGATCGCCCTGTGGACCTAAAAGCACCACGATAAATCGCTTGTTGCGTTCGTAGAAAAGCACGATGTCTTTCAGCGCTGCGATGCGCGCAAGCTTCCCTGCGTCTTTTGTCAGGCGTTTCATGCAGTTTTCAACGCAGGTTGCAACGTCTTGCAAAAGGGCGGATTCAACGTCTTCCAAAAGCTCGTATACATCGTGAAAGTGCAGGTAGAATGTATTGCGATGATATCCTGCGCGCTCGCACACCTGCGCCACGGTGATTTTATTCACGGGCGTTTCGGCATACAGGCTCCAGAAGGCTTGGATGAACTCCTGTTTCGTGCGTGCGGTCTTTTCGGACTGTTTTTTCATGGGCACATCATAGCATGGGGACGCGCACGAAGGCCAAGGCAGAACGCCGAAGGACGCGAAAAGCCCAGGGGGAAGACGTGGATTATGGGGGCATTCGGCGGAATGCTTTCGCTATTTGTGCGAAAGGCGTCGTTCTATCAGGTCAAACAGCTCGTAGAAGATCACGCCTAAAAGTGCCAGCGCTACAATGCCGGCGAACATGCGCGGATAATTCACCATGCCCCAGCTATTCATGATGAAGTAGCCCAAACCGGTGGAGCCGGCAATTGCTTCCGCGAAGAACAGCACGGCAATGGCTACGGCGCTGCTCACGCGCAGCGTGGTGAAAAGCTGCGGCATGGTTGCCGGGAAGATCACGTGATGCGCCAGTTGGATGCGCGTGGCGCCCAGCGAACGAACGGACGTAAGCAGATCATCGGGGATGTTTTTCGCCGCGTCGCGCATGACAACGACCACCTGGAAAAACACGGTGAGCGTGATAAGCGCGATTTTCAGCTCGCTACCAAAGCCCAAAAGCACCAGCAAAATGGGCAGCAGCACGATTTTAGGGATGGGATACAAGATATAGAGTGCGGGCGCGAGCAGCTGATCGAGTTTCTTGCAGCGCCCGAATGCCAGTCCCACGGGCGCACCCAGCATCGTGCCCAGCAGAAGCGAAATGCCCACGCGTTGGAAACTGATGCTGAAATCGGGTGCTAAATCGCTCGCGTACTGCAGGCATACCGAAAGAGCCTCGGCGGGAACAGGCAAGGCGGGTGTTGCCAGGATAAGTGCGGTGATATGCCATCCTGCCAGGACAAATGCGAGAGAAACAACAAGGCAAAACGCCTTCCATAAGATCTTATTCTGCATGGGATTCCTCGTTTCGCGCGCTTTCGGATTCGTCTGCGTTTTCGTTGAGTGTTCTGCCATGGGCCACGTTGCTACCAGCGCATCCGCGTTCGAGCGCCGCGCGCACAGCCTTGCATTGTGCGAAGAATTCATCGGTGTTGCGGTACGTGGCGCTTCCCATGCAAGGATTGCCGAGGTGCGCCACAATGCGGCCTGGTCGCGGCGCCATGACCACAATGTGCTGTCCCAGGTAAACCGCCTCTTCAATGGAATGCGTCACTAAAAGCTGGGTGTAGCGCTTCTCCTTCCAAAGGGAAAGCAGCGTATCTTGCATTTCCTCGCGCAGCAGTGCGTCAAGAGCGCTGAGCGGCTCGTCCATAAGCAGCGTGTCAATGTCGCACGCCAGCGCGCGAGCAATTGCCAAGCGCTGTTGCATGCCGCCGGAGAGCTGCGCGGGGTAACTCTTGGCGAAATCCTGCAGCCCCACACGCTGCAGCGCTTCAAGCGTTCGTTCCTTGCGCTGGCTTGCGGGCGCTTTTTGAATGCGAAGCCCCAGCTCAGCATTTGCATACACCGTTTTCCAGGGAAGAAGGCCAAAATTTTGCAGGATAAGCGCGGTTCGCTTGCGCGGTTTCTCAACGTGCGCGTCATCGACCAACACGCGCCCGCCGTTCGGACGGATAAGTCCTGCAGCCAACCGCAGCATGCTCGATTTCCCGCAGCCGGATGGTCCGATAATCGCAAGCGATTGTCCGCTTTCGACCCGCAGGTTTAAGTGCTGCAGCGCATGCAGCTTATCGTAGGATAGTTCAACGTTTTCAAATGCTAGGGACATAAGCGGCCTTTTCTGGAAGGGATACGATAAGGAGTGGGGATACGACAAGGAACCTAAGGCGCGTGAAGCGTCCTAGGTTCCCTGCAAGTGGTTCGAGCTAATGTTCTAAGGCTTCTCGCACGAATGGCTTAGCGTCCTTGGAAGCAGCCGGTCGCGGCATCGTACGTGACGTTCGCATTTAGGTAGCCCTTGTTTGCCATCCAAGTCAAAACAGCGTCAATCATGTGCTGTTCGGGCAGTTCAGCGGCGGGATAGCTGCTTACGGCATACGTTTGGGCAATGCTTTCGGGCAGCGATGCCTTCTGCGCCAACAGCGCGCGATAGGAATCGGGGTTCTTGTTGATGCGTGCCACAGCGGCATCCCAAGCACGTGCGAAGGCATTTGCGGTATCGGCCGAAATCGCGCTGTTGCACGAGATCATGACGGACTGGGAAACGTTATTGCCCGTGGTGTCGTCGGCTACAACGGTGAAGCCAGACGCTTCGCCCAGAGCCAACAAGGAAGCGGGAAGTGCTGCGGCCTTCACGGTGCCGGCGGCCATTGCCTGGTAGCGTACGGGAAGTTTTTGCAGCTCCTCGGTTTTTATCTGGTCGGCGGGTATGCCAGCGCGTTCGAACAGCGTGTCCATCACGTACTCCAGAATGGTGTTCGAGCCCACGCCCACGGGTACGCCCGCTAAATCGGTCAGGCTCTTGATGTCGGGGTCGGCGGTCATGATGCCAAAGCGGCCTTGACTTGCATCGGCGCCCAGCGTGACCCAGCGAATCTGCACGTCAGCGCCTGATGCGTACAGGCTGGCGGTGACCATAGGGTCGGTCATGGCGAAGTCAACGCTGCCCGAAGAAACGGCCGCAATCAGCTCGGATGCGCTTTGGAACACGGCAATTTCGGCATCAAGATTCTCATTGGCGAACAGGCCTTCTTCCTGGGCCACCCAGCAGGGCAGGATATCTTCGGTCGCAAGCGTACCGACAACGATTTTCGGTGTGGCAGAGGCGGTGCCGGATCCGTTGTTGGTTGCGCCCGCCTCTCCGAATGCGCCACTATTGGCGGCACACCCGACAAACGTGATAAGACAGCAAAGGCATAAAGCCAGCTCAATCAAGTGATTTTTCATGCGGGCCCTTCTTTTTCGTATTTGCATTGCTCCCATTATTCCAGGTGGGCGGTGCGCTATCAATGGACAAAATGCGCCTGGCTGTTCATTTTGGGAGTAGGGAGTCTTGGTACTACGTGCTTCTGTTGCTTTCTTCGCTTTCCGCGCGCCTCGCGCCTCCTCTGCGTCCCTTCGCTTTCCGCGCTCCGCCCGGCCTCTGCCTTCTGCTTCTGGCCCTGCTGCCGCATCTGCAGCTTCCTTCTTCTCCCGTATGCCCCGTGTCTCCTCTGTGTCCCTTTGCTTTCTGTTCCCTGCCCGTCTTCGCCTTCTTCTTCTGCCCCGCCTCTTCATTCCTCCTCTGTACCCCTTCTCCACGCTGCTCTTCCGCCCCCATGATAAAAAGAGGGGACTTTTCTGTGGGTTTGCTGAAGCTAACTTTTTTACGACCTGGGGAAATGCTGAAAAATTTCCTTACGTTTGGTAAAAATCCACAGAAAAGTGGGGTGTTTTTATCATCGGTAAATTTGTTTGTTCGCAAAGTTGCCCGCGCGCAGCACTCGAACAAAGCTATACTGGGCTGTGCTTGAAACAGGCAATGCGTTTGCGTCTTCGCGGTAATGTTGCGAAATTCATTGCCAAGGCGAAGGGCACATGCTCAAGCTACGTGCCGGCGAAGTAAGGCGAAACCGGGCGAAGCAAGGCGAAAACGCGCAGAGCATTCGCAAGGTGAAACAACACGAAAGGTGCTTCGGTGACTGATTCGGCCCAAAAAGAGATGATCGACGTTTACGATGCCAATGCTCATCCGCTGGGCATTGTTGCTCCGCGAAAAGGTCTTTTCCTCAAAGAAGGCCAGTTCATGCTCTATGTGCTGGGCCTGCTGCAAAACAAGGAAGGCAAGTATCTTATCACGCGCCGCAGCCTTGACAAAAAATGGGCTGCTGGTTGGTGGGAAGTTCCCGGTGGTGGCGTATTAGCGGGAGAAACGCCTGTTCATGCGGTGAAACGAGAAGTTTTCGAAGAGGTTGGCATCAAGGTTGACGCATGCGAGCCGGAGCTGCTCTATCGTTATGAGAACGTGGACTTGGCGCGCGGCGATAACTACATCAACCACATCTTCCGCTTTGTGCTGGATTTCGATAAAAGCAAGGTAACCGTGCAGCCTGCCGAGGTGATTGATTTCACGTTTGCCTCGTGGGAAGACATCGAAAAGCTCAGCGAACAGGGTATTTTCCTGCATTTTGAGCGTTTGCGCACGGCGCTTGGGAAGGCGTAGTTGCCGGGGCGGTGCGCAAACGCAGCGACGGGCGGGAGCCTTGAAGCAGGGGCGGTCGATAGGACAAAGAGCGCCAGGAGCGATCGATAAAGCGCAGGTCATGGCGCTTCTCGGCTCTCGTGGGCGCTTGCGAACGCTGGTAAACCTTCGCGCGCTCTAAGGCTCTTTCGGTGCGAACACCAGGCAGTCGTAGCGCACGGCTTTTCCGGCGAGGGAATACGATGGCTTGCGCTGTGCCAACCAAGGTCCTTTCGGCGGTCGTTTGATCACGATTTTTCGCGGATGCGCCATGCATGCGGCATCAAGTAACCCCTGCTCATCGGCGCAAGGCGCTTCGAGCCCGTGGATAAGCTGGAATTTCTTCTTGACCGAGGCGCTTTTCGTGCGTGCCGGGAACATGGGGTCAAGCAAAATAACATCGGCGTGCATGGCCCCGCTAGCAAGCGCCGCAATGCTGTCCTCTTTGCGCAGCGTCATGCGCGCCACCAGGGAGGATAGCTGTTCATCGTGCGCCGCACGCGCCAAGCCATCTTCCAGCAGCGCCGCTATCGTTTTGTCGCGCTCGAACATCACCACAGAAAAACCCGCCGCCGCAAGCAGCAGGGAGTCTTCGCCCAAGCCTGCTGTTGCGTCCACAACAAGCAGGTCTTCGGTGGGGGCGCCTTTGATTTTCGCGGCTTTCACCAGCAATTCTTGATGCACTTTGTTGGGGTTGATGCGAGCGATCATGCGCGTGAAGTCGGCGCGCAACTCCATGGTGCCGTTAGTGAGCGTTAGGCCTTCAGGCAGCTCGACAAGTCGCAGCACATCTTCGCAACAAAGGTCGTTGCTAATACTACGGCTCTCATCGTTTTTCTTTGTCATACGGTTTTGTTCGTTCATGTCAATAAAATGCCTGGTTGAGCGTTCGCGCAGCAGCTCAAAACGGCTAACTGCGCGGACGTTCAATAGGCTATAAGTTCAAAACGCACTCAATTCCTAGCGGATGATGTGCACGTAATCATCCTTTCGCGGAGCTGCTGCGGGTAGCTCGGCCGCGCGATAACCCAACGCGCAATGTCCAATGCCTTCGTAGTCGCCTTCGATGCCCCATTTGGCAAGCAACTGTTTTCCGAAGTCGGAGTCGAATTCTTCCTTCGCGCGATGAATCCAAATGCTGTCAACGCCCAGTGCGTGCGCGGCGTTCATCAAGTTGCCCATAACCAGGCTGCCGTCGTACACGTGCGTGGGAACATTTTTGTTTGCAAGCACAATGACAATGATGGGGGCACCATAGAAGGGGTCGAAGTCTGCATCCTTGCCCATAATGCGGGCGTTTTCGGCGGAAATCTTGTCGCGCATCTCCTTGTTTTCCACAACCACCATCAGTGGCGATTGCTTTCCCATGCCAGTTGCGGCGTACGTGCCCGCACGCAGAATGGCCTGCAGCGTTTCCTCCGGCACGGCATCGGGCTTGAAATTGCGGCAGCTGCGACGCGTTTCCAAAACGTTCAAGGTCTCGTTCATGGTATTCCTTTCTGTTCGCTTTGTGGCGGCTCCCTTGCCGATCCTTCCAGATAAGGGGAAGGCGAAGAGGCCGCTGTTCTGTCTAACGATTGCTGTTATATCATCTCGATGAGAACTTTTATTGCACAATGATTTCGCGAAGGCGGCTTCGCTGCACTGCTTGTGCGTGTGACTTTGCGTCACTCATTGCAAAAGTGGCGCCAGTGCGGGCAAATGCGCTACTTCTGGCTCAAGGAAGCTTCCCACGGGCTGGTGCGCGATAAGCGTCCAGCTGTCCGGGACCTCCGTGCTTGCGGCGCCGGCCATCGCACCTGCGCCCGTGCCGCCTGCAGCTCCCGTGCTGCTCTCGCCCGCACTGGTGTTGCCGCCTGCACCTGCGCCTTCGCCCGCACCGGCGTCGCCGTGCACCAGCGTGAATCCCGCAATGCCCGACGTTGCCTGGTACGCACGCGACATGCCGCCGTCAATAACCAGCGCGTGCCCGCCGCATTTCACGGCGCTTTCTCCATCCTTCACCTTCACGGGAACATGCCCGCTGACAATGCGGTTTGCGGCGGGGTCAAGCCCGAAGTCGCGCAAGATGCCAGCTATGGCATGCTTGTCTTCCATCAGGGAATAGTACGCGTTTTTGTGCTCCTTGCGAACAGCCTTGTCCTCCACGAAGTACAGCTCGAATGTAGCCATTTTGCTTTTCGTGAACAGCGGCGAATCTTCACCGAGCCACAAATACCACAGCAAATCGCGCCCGCGTTTTTGATCCTGCTTGCTTGCATGCAGGTCAAAAGCGGCGCGCACGCTTGCGTCAACAGCGTCGAATAGCGCACGACCTTTTAGCGGACGCCCAAACAGCGACGTTTCCTTCAAGCTGCCATCGGCATTCAGCGGCACGGCGGCGTGGAACAGCAACGCGCCATTTGCCACGGTGTACAGGCTGCCCGCGTCAAGGAACAGTGCAATGTGGCGCTGCAAGCGCTTTGAGCTCAAGAATGCGTCCACCAGGCTTTCCATGACCGCCTCTTCTTCGGCAGTCATGCAATACGGATCGGCGGGATCGATGGTGGGGAAGTTCAGGTCCAGCATAGGGTAGCAGGACCCTTCAATTTCCACGTTTCCTGTCTCGAAATCAATATGATGCAGCAAGTTTCTCCTGGTCAAGTCGAAATCAGGATTCTCGGTGCTATGCATGTATTCAACTTTGAACTGGATGATGGCGATTGCTTTCTGGATGCGCGCAATCTCGTGGCGCACCTCGGCGGGGTAGTCGCTTGTGCCTTTCGGGATGAACAGCGCGCAGGGGTCTTCGCCGTACACGTTGTTTGCGAAGGCTCGCAGCGCACCCAAATCAATGCCGTACGTTTCCTCCAAAAGCGGCAAGTTGTTGTAGCGCGCGCAAATGCGCACTACGTTTGCCACGCATCCGCGCTGACCTAGGCTGGCACCCATCCACACAATATCGTGGTTGCCCCACTGGATATCAAGGTTCGGCTCGTCCATGAGCGCCTCCACCACGGCATCGGGCGCGGGACCGCGATCATATACGTCGCCGATAACATGCAGCTTGTCGTAGCCGCCCGAACTTGCCAGCGCGCTTGCGGCTTTCAAGTTGCTTATGAACTGGTCGTATTCGCCGTGAATATCGGAAATGAAGAATTCCGTTGCCATCAAAGGTCCTTTCGTGTGCCCGCGTTGCGCGCGGCATACCGTGCGCAAACTTCGATAGTCATTGTACAAAGATTTTGCGCCGCTTTATTTGCTTTTCGCCAAAAAACGGGCGATGCGAAACAAAAAAGAGGGAGAATACGTAATCGCGTCTGGCGCAGCGCTCTTGCGTGTTTGCGGGGGGGCGTGCATGAAGGCGCGCAGGAAAAGCAGCGGGAAAACTTGCGAGAAACCGCGAAGGATTCAAGAAGGGAAGCAAAAGCGAAGATGTCGATGCAGGGACAAAGCGACCGAAGCGCGTGTGGGCAGCGTTCTTGCAGCCAGGGCTCTTGCAGCCAAAGTTCTCGTGGTCAAAGTGCGTGCAACGGCTCTTCGCAACCACGGTTTTCAAGCGCCCTTGCGCAATGGGAAGCGTCCAGCAACGGTCAGTTTTGCCTTGTTCTGGCGTTTGCAGGTTTTTGCGGCGCGCTTCTTCGTTTCTTCATGCAGAGCTTGCCCCTGCCGTGGGTGGATGGTTTTCCTATTTCGACGATTGTGGTGAACACGCTGGGTTCATTTCTTATTGTTGTTGTCTTTTGCGCTGGTCAGCGTGCGCATTTGTTATCGCCGGCGCTCGTGAAGGTGCTTAATCGAGGGTTCCTTGGCGCATTTACCACGCTGAGCGCGGTATGCGTTGATGCTGATGAACTGCTTGCTTCTGGAAACGATTTGGGCGCATTTCTTTATGTTGCCCTGACGTTTGTTTTGTCGTTTGGCGCAGCGCTTGCGGCCATGCGGATCTTTGGCGCGCGGGAAACGTCCCGAGCGCAAGATGCGGCTGCGTCCAGTGGGTTGCGTGCCTCTCTCTCGGAAGCAGGTGAGCGTCCGTGAGCGGCTTGCTTTTAGCGCTGTGCGTTGGTTTAGGTGGTGCAGGTGGCGCGGTGTGCCGTTCGTATGCTCTTGACGCCATCGATTCTTTGCTCGTGAAACGGAAGTCCGCGCACCAGACACCGACCCGTTTCGACGTCGTTTGCTCGTGGCTTCCTATGGCGGTGCTTTCCGTGAACGCGGCGGCTTGCTTTCTTGCGGGCGTTTTCGGAGGACTTGGCGTTCAAGGATGCGCCCAGGCTTTTCTGCTCGCAGGGTTCTGCGGAGGGTTTTCCACGTTGTCCACGGTGAATCTTGATGCGGCGCGTCTTTTCGCGGGGCAGATTAACGGTGCAGGTCAATCGGCACTTGTTGCTGGACGCACCCACGCGGCACTCTATCTTTTTGTGACATATGCCGTAGCGCTTGGCGCTGCAGCCTTGGGCTTGTTTCTTACCCTTTAGCCTTTGTGCTTCCTGGTTTTCTACCGCTTGCGTCCGCGTCCTTTTTGTTGACAAATTACCCCACCTTTTGTCAACTTTTCGGTGCTTCAGCGTGCCCCCCGCCGCATTTGTTGCCTCCACTCTTGCTGATGGCGTTATTGCGGGTGGCTCCGGCTCCGATTTCGTCCATGTTGTTGAAAAATGACTCCCAAATTCGAAGTTGCATGAGGTTGGAAGTAGGTCATAAGTGCAAATGGGGGCGATTTGCGCCGAGCATGTGCTTTGCACGAAACCCAGTTCAATAAAACCCCAGTTCAGAACTATTTCCAAATAGAGCATATTTTGATCCTCCAATCAAGTTCTCGTTTCCACCTACTTCCAACCCGCATCCACTTCGAATTTGACCCCGGTTTTTCAACAACATGCTTCCGAATCAGGCAAAGCAGGCTGATTTTGCGGAAAGCGAAACAGATTTTGCCCGAAAACCAGGAGGTGAAAAAGACCCCGTCACTTTTTAACATCTGCAGTCACCGATTCCAAGCTGCGCCCAGAAGCTCGCCTTTCCACTGCGCTTGTTTACGCATCGCGGCATGCGGTAACGTTCCGCATCGGGCGTGCGCAATAACGCACTTCTCGATTGACCCCCCTCATCAAGGCATATACTGGAGCATAGATAAGCGAATGATTGCGTTACCAGTGCCTCTCTTTCCGTTTGGAACAAAAGGCCGGATGAACGGGGTGGGATTCCCCGACGAGTGGGTCACCGTAATGCCTCCTTCGCCCAGCGGGGCAGAAGAGGGGATAAGTCGGATCTCCGGGTAACGTTCGGGAAACCGCCTGCACCGGAGACTCGCGCAATACCTGCGATTAAGCAGTAACGCCTGTGGCTTCGTTGAAGAGCTGCAGGCGTTTTCTTTTTCGTTCGCAAATCTGCATCTGCGCAAAGTGCGCAAAAGCAAAACGAAAAGGAAAGGAAGGAAAATATGGCGTTAAAAAATCGTCCTGTACGTCCCGTGCAGGCGGCGGCCAGCGCTTTCTTCTCGGTTGCGCTGGTAGCAGGGCTTATGCCCGTACTTCCCGCAGCTGCGTATGCAGAAGCACAAGCGCAGCCGGCTGCTGGTGTTACCGCTGTTCAGGAAGTGCAGGCTCCTTCGCTGTTTGACGAGGGGGATATGACCGCGGTACCGGCGGCGCAGTCATTGCTGGCAAGCCTTACCTTCACGGGTTCAGGTTTCGGCGGCGGATTTGATGTGGAATACCCCACGAGCGTTGACGCCTCGACTGCCGTTCCCACTTATACCGTTACTGCTTCATCAAGTTGCTCCAATATGTACGTAACGGCAACGCTTGCCCAGGGCGTGGAAGGGGCAATAACCGCAAGCTATACCGACCCTTGGGGGGACGCTAATTCGGTGACGATTCCTTCAGGCTCTGCCAAGAACCTTGAATATGTTATCGATTCGTCTGATTATCCTGCCGTTGGCAATTCTTTCGACATCAAAGTTGGCGATCAGGTTGCTGCCCACGTGGTAATCGTTCGTACCTTGGCTCTGAAAACTTTTGTTGTGCAGGATGCGTCGGGTAACGCTCTGGCGCTTGACCCCGCATTCAAAGCCCCCTCTGAGTACACTGCCCCCGCATACGAATATGCCACCTCTGTTTTCGCTGGCGACAGCATTACCATTAAGCCCACTTCCCAGGTGAGCAGCGCTACGGTAACCGTGAACGGCGAAGCGCTGGTGGATGGTGCTACAACTCTCACGCCTTCCTTCGATGACCAGGGTAAGGCAACGGCAGCTATCGTGATTACCAGCGGCGACGTTGCAACTACGTATACCCTTACTATCAACGAGCTGTCTGTTCCTTTCAGCGGAGCGGGTACGGTAGAAGACCCCTATATTCTTGCAAGCGCCGATAATCTGACCGCGCTTTCTAATTTGGTGCAGCAGGGCGTGACGTTTGCGGGCAAATATTTCAAACTGAGCGAGAACATCACGCTGCCCGAAGGCTGGGTTCCCCTGGGTGCTATGAAATCCGGCAAGACCGAAACCGATCCGAACAGCAACGGCGTGAATCAAATCGCTAACATCAACGTGTTCTCTGGTTCCATTGATGGATGCGATCACACAGTGACCGTTCCCGCAGGTGGGCTACCGCTTTTGGGCTTTGTGAGCGGTGCATCCGTGAGCAACTTGAAGGTTTACGGTGAAGAAATTGCCGGATATGGCCTGGTGGATGGCTACCACATTACGGGTACGTCTGCCAAGGCAATCGTTATTGACAACGTGACGCTGCTTTCTGGAACGAAAACGCTGAAGTCGGGCTTCCTGGGCGGCTACACCTCTGCCGATTTCACGGTTGAAATCAAGAACAGCACCATTGAGGCAGGCGTGACCATTGGTTATGATAAGCAGCAAAGCCGCATTGGTTCCTTTGCAGGAAGCTTCAACGGCACCATTACGAACTGCACGTCAAATGCCAATGTGTATGGTGTTGACATGGTCGGCGGCATTGCAGGCGCGCGCGGCAACTCCATGAGCGTGGGTACCATTGATGGCTGCACGTTCGGTGGTTCCGTAACTGCAACGGGCACGTACGCGGGCGGCATTTCCGGCGCTGGCTACGATGGCTTGGGCTGGGGTTTGGCGTCTGCCCCGAATGCGAAGTGGAGCACGTTTACGAACAACACCGTAACGGGTAATGTTGCAGGTGTTTCGCGCGTTGGCGGTATTCTGGGCGGCGAAGGTGCCGTGTACCAGTGTTGGGATAACGGCGTGGGCTCTATCAGCAATAATGTGGTAACGGGCGCAGTTACTGGCCAAACCGAGGTCGGTGCCGTCATCGGCTTCTTGGCAAGCCTTGATCGCTACACCACGGTTGAGAACAACACGTATGCGTTTACTTCCGCCGAAAAAGGCATCGGTCGCGTGGAATGGGTTGATACTTCCTGCGCCAGCGCTGCTGCTGTCGAAGGGACCACGTATCTGAACTCGGGCGACACCAGCACTCCGCTTCCGGACTTCAAGGCAGGAACGGGCAAATGGGATCCTAAGTGCTTCAGCCAATACAACTGCAATCGTACCGATGATCCGCTGGGTGCCGATGCAGAGAACCTGACACGTGCACTGCAGGGCTTTATTGCGGGCACTGAGCTTTCTGCCGATCAGCCGAGCGTTGTGAAGGCGGGCGATACAGTGACCGTAAATGTGACCGTTGTTGCGAACAAAGGCGTTGCAGCTTTGGCCGGTGCGATTGATTACGATTCTTCCGTGTTTGAGCTGGTCGGTGTGACGAAGGGCGCCGGTCTGTCCGAGGACGCTTCCTTCCTTCCCGCCGATGGCGCGGCGGAAGCCGCGTTTAGCTTCTACGGCAACACGGCCGATGCGTCGCAGGGTATTGTTGTTGCTACCGCAACGTTGAAGACGATTGCTGCATCTGATAAGGCGAGCGTGTCCGTTGTTGCGGACAAAGCTGCTCTTGAAGGTGATGCGTTGGAGTACGATGTTGCTGCAGGCGCTGCCGCGAATGTGACGATTCTTGCCGCCGATGCTCAGCGCGGTGACGCGAACGGCAACGGCCGCGTGAATATTGTTGACGCCCAGGTCATTTACGATATGAGCGTTGGACGCTATGGCGAGGATTATTCCAAGCTGGCGCTTCCCGCAACATGGACGCACGAGACGCTTCTGTGGGCGGCAAACGTTAACGGCGACGATGCGATTGATGCAGTGGATGCTTTCGCAACTCAGCGCTTCGTGCATTATGCAACATGGGAGTAATCTCTGCGGATGTTTGTGTTGAATAGCTGACCGAGCCGGGGTTTTACCTGACTCAGCATGCAAGCGACCTTGGGTTGACCCGCTCCCAAGGCCGCTTTTTGTTTCTAGGCTCGTGAGCCTGCCCGGCGCGCGCAGCGCGCCGGGAAATAAACCACCCGCTATGCGGGTGCGCGTCGAAGGCTTCGCCCTTGCGCGACGATGGCCGCCTTCCGATAGGGTACGATACGCTTGCTTAGGACGTATCACCCGGAAAGGCGGCCATCATGGCAAACCAGGCGAACAGCCTGTCGCACACGAAGTGGTGGGCTGCGTACCACTTCGTGTCCGCACCGAAGTATAGGCGAAAGATCACCTGCAACCAATATCGCGATTCCCTGGGGGAGATATTCCGCCAGCTTCGCGGCTATAAGGGGGTCGAGATAATAGAGGGGCACCTCATGCCGGACCATGTGCATATGCTGGCGGGCATACCGCCCAAGCTGGCGGTGGCGAGCTTCATGGGGTGCCTCAAGGGCAAGAGCGCGCCGATGATGCGCGCCTTGCACGCGAACCTCAAGCACGAGTTCGGCAACCGCCGCTTCTGGTCGGAGGGCTGCTGCGCGCCAACCGTCGGGCTGAACGAGGCCACCATAAGGAAGTACATCCAGGAGCAGGAAGCCCACGACATCGCGCTGGACAAGTTGAGCGTCAAGGAGCACGGGGACCCGTTCAAGAAGTAAGGTAGGGGTCGCCCCTTCAGGGGCGGCCGGTAATACGCGAGCCGCTTCCAGCGGCACGCGACGAGTCAAGGGCGATGCGCCCTGAGCAAAGCGAGGGGCAGCGCCTTGAGACGCTGCCCGTGGCCCTTGGCCTTATAGGCCCTGTGCAAACCACCCTTTTGAAGGGTGGTTCATGATTGACAAATTACCCCACCTTTTGTCAACAATTTTCGGCGAAAGCGGGAAGAAACAGGGAAGACCCAGCTTACCAGTGCGCAATCCCTAAGGGGCATCTGTTGGCAAGGGACGAACCGAACTGCGACGCTCTGGATAAGTTGAGCGGGTATCGAGTGCGAAGAAGCATTATCCAAGCGGAGTCGTGAGGTGAGCCCTTGCCGACAGATGCCCTGAACCGTAACGCGAAACTTACTGAAGAAGACGGGAAGAAACAGGGAAGGCCCAGCTCGCCTAGCAGCTTGCGACCAGGTCTTTTATCACTTCGGCGGCAATGATAAGGCCGGCAACGCTTGGTACGAATGACACTGATCCGGGAGGCGTTTTCTGATCAGGGGAAAAGCCTGCGGCAGCAAGTTCCTGTGCGCTGGGCTTGTGCGGCTCTTCTTTCGAGTAGACGCATTTCAGGTGCTCAACGCCGCGAGCACGCAACTCTTTGCGCATGACTTTCGCCAGGCGGCAAACAGAGGTATCGCAAAGATCGGCGACCTCAAGACGTGTAGGGTCAAGCTTGTTGCCTGCGCCCATAGCGCTGATGATGGGCGTGTTCGCCGCTTTTGCCGCAAGTACCAGGTCAATCTTTGCGGTTACCGTATCAATGGCATCCACCACGTAATCGTACTGTGCGAAGTCGAACTCGTCGCGTGTTTCGGGAAGATAGAAGCATTGGCGCGCGGTAACGCGGCATGCGGGATTGATAGATGCAATGCGCTGCGCCATGACCTGGACTTTCGCTTGGCCTACCGTATCGTGCGTCGCGATGATCTGGCGATTGATGTTCGTGATATCAACGGTGTCGGCATCTACGATGGTCAGTGCGCCCACGCCAGCACGCACGAGTGCCTCAACCGTGAATCCGCCCACGCCGCCCACGCCGAACACGCAGACATGAGCGCGCGCTAACGCGGCAACGCCCGCTTCGCCCAGCAGCAATTGCGTGCGGGCGAAGGGGTTCTGCTCTGCTGGTGCTGCGTTTTCCTGTGCGTCCATTGCGTTCGTTTCTTTCTGATTCATAGCAGCATGGTTCCGTTCGTGCTGTTTTTTATTCTTGCTCAGCTTTTCTCTGTTCGGCAGCTTCGCGTGCGGCGGCTTCCTGAGCTGCCTGTTTGCGTTCTTTTTGCGACTTCGCAATTGCCATAAGCTGCTCGTAGCGCTCATCGCCCACGCACTGGCGAGCATACGCGCACCACTGAACGCAATTCAGCGAGTCGTTGTAAATCACGAATCCGCAGTTTTCGCACGTGGCGTCCGCATCGATGGAGAAAATCTCAATTTCGTGGCCGCATTGCGGGCACATGCGTTCCTCAACGGTGATATCCGCTTTCCCCTGGCATCCTTGCAATACCATGGTGTCCTTCTTTCTTCCCGGTCTCAGCGTGCGTCGATGCAGCTCTGCGGCCGCGTAGCCGCGGTCGCTTCGCGTTCCTTTGCGTGCGTTTATTCCAGAATATCGCCTGAAATCGAAACGGTGACAACATTCAGCGCAATGCTTTTGCCGCACGCCTCGATTGCTTGCTTGATGGCGAACTCCATGCCGCCGCAGCACGGCACTTCCATGCGGGTGAGCGTGATGCTTTTGATGCTGTTCGTGGCGAAGATCTGCGTGAGCTTGTCGGCGTAGTTCACCGCATCGAGCTTGGGGCAACCCATAAGCACCGTTTTGCCCGCCATGAAATCCTGGTGGAAATTCGCGTAAGCGTAGGCGGTGCAATCGGCGGCAATCAGCAGGTCCGCATCGGCGAAAACCGGCGCGTTGACGGGCGCAAGCTTTATCTGGATGGGCCAGTTATGAAGCTGGGAAGCAACGGATACGCCCGCAGTAGGGGAAGGGGTCGCGCCTGCCGCGTTGCCCTCGACGGCTTCGTTCGCGGTGCCTGTGGCCAAGGTTGCCGTTCGTGCTTGCTGGTTCGCTTTCACAGCAGCGGCGTTGTAGTCGGCTGCTTCGCGTTGCTCGAACGTGATAGCTCCGGTGGGGCAGGCGGGAAGACAGTCGCCCAGCCCGTCGCAGTAGTCGTCGCGCAGCAGCTGGGCTTTTCCGTTGACCATGCCAATGGCGCCTTCGTGGCAAGCGCTTGCGCACGCGCCGCAACCGTTGCAAAGATCTTGGTCAATGTGGATAATCTGGCGAATCATACGTGCTCCTATCTCTTCTCTTGCGTTTGAACTGCGGGAACGTTGGTACTTTTGCACTTGCGACGGCCTCTTTTTTGCACTTGTGCTGGATTCACTCTTGCGTCTGTGCTGCCGATGCGTCCTCCGCTTGTCTCTTCGCATGTTTTTTCCACCGCCATTATAGGGATTATGGGAGGGTTGGATGTTGCGCATGCTCATCCGTCACTTTTTCGTGACAAAGGCAAACCCCGCAAATTCCAGGGTTGCGCGTGTACGGCTACTCTTCCTCTTGCATTAGCGGTGCTGTCTGCCGCCGCGAACTCCGGGGCGAGCGGCTGTGCAGCTCCGGGGCTGCCTCCTGTATAGCCTCTTTCTCCTGTTGCCGTTGCTTGCGCACACCGCCCCAACGCGTCGTTCAAAAAAATCCCACCTGTCCAAAAACTGACACAGCTGTGATTTCTCGTTTGTCTATCATGCATGAAAACAAAACGTAGCAACCCTTCACCTGAAATCCCATCTGAAATGCAGGTAACACAAGGAGGCACCCCCATGTTAGAGCTATTTTTCACGTTCCTTTTTCTTCTGCTTGTTGCGGCAGCTTTCCCGTTTCTGGTGCTGTTTGACACGTATCACTCGATTCGCATTGCACCCCGCGCAGCGCACGCCTTGGCACGCGGCGCCGCTCGCAATGCCGCGCGCAGCACTGCGCAGGCACCTGCGTATCGTGCGCGCCGCACCGCACCCCGCACCACTCGCGATGCCGCCAGCGTTCCCGGGCCCCAAGTCGCCCGTGCCGCCGCCAGCAGCGACGCCTGCGATACCACCTGCAGCGTCGCTGGCAAAAGGGAAGAGCAGCGCGCTAATCCTTCAGCACCAGGCGACCTTCAACGCTGCGCTTAAGGTTGCTGTGGCTGATCAGGAATTCCTCCAGCACGTCGCGCGCAGATGTGCACAGCGTGCGAGTTGGCGCGTTCGCTTCGCATTCCTCGGGCGTTACGTCCAGGAAATCCTTCAGGTTCGTGTAGTGGTACGCCTGCACACCAACGGTGTAAACCGCCTGCTCATCGATTGGTTTGCCCTTGAAATTGAGCTTCTCGATCTCGCGCGTGGTACGGTTGTACGTGACCCTCATACCCTTCGAAAGCTGGTAGAACTCCGTGTGTCCCGTCCATGCCTCGTCGCGCAGCATGTGCTGCAGCATGCGACGCACCTGCGCGCCCGTCACGCTAATCTGATAAATGGCGTCGTCGTAGGGGAAGAGCTCGTTCAAGTCGCCAAATGTCACAATGGGTCCTGCTTGCTCGTTGCGGATGGAGCCCGACCCCGCAAACATGATGTCCACGCCCAGGCTTTCGCGGAAGGCGTCGGCCACCAAGTTGCCCAGCGCCGTTTCCTGCGTGCGGCTGGGATGGGTAAGGCGGCACTTGAAGCGCGTGATCACACGGCCGTACTTCTGATCGGTTCGATCTTTGTACGACAAAATGAGCTCCTCAAGCACTTCATCGCGTGGGCAGGTTTCGCTGCAAATGGGAATAGATTGCCAGGTGAAAGTGTCAATGCAGTTGTTGTCGGTGTCAATCATAATGTCGAAACGGCCAATTTGATCGGTGCCGGTACCTGCTTGCACAATGGGGATGCCGTTGATGATGCACGGCTCGTCCATGAACGTGTGGCTGTGTCCGCCAATGATCACATCAACGCCCCACAGCGGGTCAAGTTCAGCCGCCAGGCGCTGGTCTTCCTCAAAGCCGATATGCGTGAGCAGCACGGTAAAGTCGATGTCGGTGGCGTTATAGGCGTTGCAAATGCGACCCACGTCAACGGCAGCCTCTTCGATGTCCAAAAACGTTCCTACCATGGTGTCAGATTTTGCCGCAGCCAGCACTTCTTCGGTGATGATGCCGATGAACAGGATTTTCATGCCATCGATTTCAATGATGGTTTCGGGCATGAACAAGCGACGTCCGTTCGTGGAGATGTGCAAGTTCGCATTTACAATGGGAAACGTGGAACATTTTTCCAAAAACAGCAGATGAGACACGCCGTAATCGATTTCGTGATTGCCAATGGTCGCCACATCGGGACCCAGCAAGTTCATGATTTCAATGGTGCTTATGCCCTTGAACTCGCTGTCAATAACCGACCCGCGGAACATGTCGCCGGCAATGGCATAAATAACGTTCTTTTCTTCGGTGCGCACTTTATCCAGGTAGCCGGAAAGATACGAAACGCCTCCCACCAGCTTCTTATCAATCTCTTCGGCCAGAAAGTCGCCGTGAAGGTCGTTCGAGTGCAGCAGCGTGAGCTTTTTGAGGTTCTTTCCCGTGGTTGTGGTGCCTGTGTTTATGGTGTTTGCGCAGGTCGTCATGATATGCCTCCTCATAAACGCAAAGGGTCGTGCAGAGTTCTTCATGCTGCCATTGTGGCAGAGCCGTGACGTTGCGCCCATTGCCTGGTGTCTCATTTATTGCCGAGTTCTGCGCCTTGTGTCCCGTTTCTTGTTGACAAAAGGTGGGGTAATTTGACAACATTGCCGGCAACGGGGCAGGGCAAAAAGCGAAGGGAAGCACCATGGGATCATTTGCGGAAGAGCGGCAGCAACTCTACGAGAGCATTCAGGCGTTTGTCCCGGCAAATGAGCAGGAAGCGGTTGATAAAGAGGTTATCCTGCGTGCCCTTCGCGATGTCCCCAACGTGTTCGATCGCAGTGCGCAAGCCCATATGGCGTGTTCGATTTGGGTGGTTGACCCCACGTTCACCCAAACGCTTATGGTTTACCACAACATTTATAACTCCTGGTCATGGATTGGCGGGCATGCCGATGGCGAAGCCGATCTTGCTGCGGTGGCACTGCGCGAGCTTCAGGAGGAAACGGGTGTGGCCGACGCAAAGTTGCTGCTTGATGGCCGGGTTTTCTCTGTTGAGGTGCTTACGGTTGCGGGGCACGAGAAGCGCGGTGCGTATGTGAGCTCGCATTTGCATTTGAATGTGACGTATTTGGCACAAGCTGACCCTGCTGCAAACAATCTGCGCATAAAGCCCGATGAGAACAGCGGCGTAAAGTGGGTTGCCCTTGACGAAGCCTGCGCTCTTTCCACCGAGCCATGGATTCGAGACCGCATCTATCAAAAGCTCATCGCCAAAACCGCGCAGGTGAAAAAGTGACGGGGTCTTTTTCACCATTTCGCGCTCGCGCGTTTTTGCGGACGGGTGATTTTGCGGGCATGAAGAAGGGGCTCCGACATCATGCCGAAGCCCCGCTCGTTCTTCGCTTGATCAGGGAAATCATCTTCGACTCCCCAAAACAAGCAATCTCCTCGTGCGAAGTTATTCCTTCACCGATGCATAGAACGTTGCCGCGCCGAACAATCCGCGGATGGCGCCGCCCTTCCAAATGGGCAGGTCCATGAACTCCGAAACGGTGGGAACAAGGGGAGAACAGTCAACGTAGTGACCCTTCTCGTTCAAGGTTTTGGTGTCTTGCGCACGCCAGTAAATGTCGTTGGCGTCGGTCAAATAGAGGAGCTCTTCTCCAATTTCCATGTAGGCGGAGTGGTTGGCGCGCAGGTAGTTGGGCAGCTCCTCAAGAGTTATTTCCAGCGCCTCATCTGCTTTCTTTCCCATAATCGTTTCCTTTCTATGCGTTACGCTTAAGCGGCCGAGTTTCGCTTAAGCTTTCGATTCCTTATAAGCTTCAATCAGTTTTGCCTGTACGTCAACAGGTGCCTGCTCATAATCTTTCATTTCCAACGTGTACGTGCCGCAGCCGCGCGTGATGGAGCGCAGGTCCTTCGTGTACGTAATGACGCTTGCGTACGGTACGCGCGCAATGATGATAGTGTCGCCGTCGTCATTGGAGTCGGTGCCGATAATGCGGCCGCGGCGCGTGGAAATGTCGCTCATAATGGCGCCCGCGAACTCTTCAGGCGTGTTCACGGAAATCTCGGCGATGGGCTCAAGAATCACCGGGTCCGCCTTTTCACATGCGGCGTGGAAGCCTATGCGCGCTGCGGTGCGGAACGCCATTTCGTTGGAGTCAACGGAATGATAGCTGCCGTCGTAGCACGTGCACTTGATGTCTACCAGGGGATATCCTGCTAGGTAGCCTGCAGCCATGGTCTCTTGCACGCCCTTGTCAACGGCAGGAATCAAGCCGTTGGGAATGGCGCCGCCGTGGATGTCGTCCACGAACTCGTAACCCATGCCGGGGTTGGGCTCAAGACGCAGCCAGCAGTCGCCGAACTGGCCGGAACCGCCGGTTTGCTTCTTGTGGCGGCCTTGCGCTTCTGCCGTTTTGCGGATGGTTTCGCGGTAGGGAATGCGCACGGGTACGGTGTGAACGCCAATGCCCACCTGCGACTGCAGGCGCGAAATCAACAGCGCAGCCATGGTGTCGCCCATGCAGCGCACCACGCTTTGGCGCGTTTCTTCGTTGCGATCGATGATGAGCGTGGGGTCGTTTTCCGCCGCGCGGGAAAGGAATGTGCCCAGTTTGTCTTCGTTCTTCTTGTCGTCCGCTTCGATGACTATGGGGTAGTACGGAACGGGCATCGGTGCCATTTCGACAGAAATTTCGCCGGTCTGCGAAAGCGTGTCGCCCGTGATGGTTTCGCCCAGCTTGGGAACAACAATAATGTCGCCCGCCTTTGCGCGTTTGACGTCTTTCGTTTCTTTGCCCATCATCAGGTACAAGTGGCCCAAACGCTCTTTCTTGCCGTTGCGGCTGTTGAGCAGTTCCATGCCCGGCGCAAGCGTGCCGGCAATAACTTTCAGGAAGCTCAAACGGCCCGCGTAGGGGTCAAGCAGTGTTTTGAAAACGTAGGCTGCCGGGCGCTTTTCTTCGCTCACGCGGATGGTTTCGCCGCTTGCCAGTTGGAACCTGCCGTGAGCGGTGGGGCTGGGGAAGTACGTGCAAATGTCTTCGATAAGACCCTTAACACCCTGCTTGATCAGGGTGGATCCAACGAAAACGGGAATGAACAGCTCTTGAAGGATGGCTTTATCGAACAGGCTTTCCAGCTCTTCTTGCGTCAGTTGCTCTTCGCCATCGAGGTACTTCATCATAAGATCCTCGTCGGCTTCGGCAACCAGGTCGCACAGCTTTTCGCGTGCGGTTTCCGCGGCATCCAGGTAATCGGCGGGGATGTCTTCGACCAGTTCTTCGTCGCTGTCGGTGAAGTAGCGCGCCTTCATGCGCAGTACGTCAACAACGCCCTTGAAGTCGGGGCCTTCGCCAATAGGGATGGTTACGGCGCCCAGGCGAGAACCGAAGCGTGCGTGAAGCGTTGCCATGGCGGCGTTGAAGTTTGCGTTCTCGCAGTCAATGTGATTGATGAACACAGCGCGGGAAAGCCGCATGTTGTCGGCTTCTTTCCACAGACGCGTGCTCATGGGCTGCGGGCCGGTTACGGCATCGAAAACAAAAAGCGCCGTCTCGCATACCTGCATGGAGAGCAGCGCTTCGCCAATGAAATCGGGTTGTCCGGAAGTATCAAGAACATTGATTTTGTAGTCGCGGTAATTAACCGGAGCAAGGGAAGTGGCAATGGTGAATCGACGTTTGATTTCTTCGGGATCTACGTCAAGATTGGATTTTCCGTCGTGTGTGGTTCCCATACGAGAAGTGCGCCCAGACACGAACAGCATGGCTTCCGCCAGTGATGTTTTGCCCGCGCCGTCCTGCCCGACCAGGGCGACGTTGCGGACATGCTCGGTTTCGGGAGCTGCCATTGTGACCACCTGCCTTTCTTGGCGGCCTACCTCCATCTGTGACGGAGGCGATCGGCCGACCGATCAAGTTACCAACCATCAAGAGAAGTGTTTCCACTTTTCGATAGTGTAGCGGTAAGTTTTATGGGAAAACAGAGTTGACTTTTATTGTTTTCAAAGGGTGAGAAAAGATACGCCCGGATAGGTGTACAGTTGTTTACTCATTTTGCATATCGGGTGGTTATCGAAAAAAATAGGAACACACGGTTGCGTGTGCTCCTATTTGATGCGTAAGAGGAGAATAACGGCATTTTATTGTCTGATTCCGTAATCGTCCCGGTGCGAGTTGAGGCAAATTGCTTACTGAACGATTCACTTTGTCGGAAATTGAAGGCAAATGCGCAAAATATGACGATACGGGGCAGGTCGGGGGGTGCGAAAACGGGCTATCGGCCCTGTTTTAAGCTTTTTTCGACAAGCAAGAACACGTTTGCCCAGGTCGCAAGATTCCCTTACCCCAAGCTGCCAAGTGCAACCTGCCCTGTATCGGCATATTTTGCGCATCGGGGACGTTTTTCTGACAACATGGCTTGCGGAGCACCGTTTCAGCGTTGCGCTAGGTGGTGGCGGAAGAGTCTCGGGTGCTGCCGAAGAGGGCTTCGGTAGCACCCGAGGAACGTTTCGATTTTTTTATTGGACGGCGCTATCGTTGGGCACCGCCGAAGGGGTTTTCGGCAGCGCCTAGGGGGTCGGTGCCGCGTGAGGTGTTTTCTTGTGTGGCGCTGCTGTTGGGCGCTGAAATTAGCAGCTGCAGTGCTGGCGGCACGGGTGTTCCATGAGTTCCATCAGCCTATCAAGATCGCGCTGCGTGATGGTTGTGCCGTACGCCATGGTTTCAAACGGAATGCCTTCAAAGATAAGGTTCAATCCCGTTTGCTCAAATCCGTTTCGTTGATAAAAGCGCAGGCGGCGCTGGCGCTGCTCGGGATTTTCTGCGTTGGGGTCGTTGACGACCTCCATGTCCAGCATTACGGGCTGCGCGCAATTTTGCTTTATAGCGTCAAGAACGCGGCTACCCACGCCGCCGCCCTGGCATTTTTCGGATACACCTAAAAAGTTCAGGTAGACAAAGGGAAGTTCGGGGAAGTCCCAGATAAACGACATGGCTGCAACAACGTTGTTTTCCAGGTAAGCGCAAAGCTTGACGCAAGAGCAAGCGTCAATGAGCGCAAGCAGATCATCGTCGGAAATACGCTCGTATTCAGGGAAAACGCTGTGGTAAATCTCCAGAGTGTCATTGAGATGGGCTGAATTCCTGTTTACGTCGATTACTTCCATTTTTTTTGTCCTTTCTTTGCTGTCGCGCTCGAACGTGGTTCCAATACGATGATTGAACGCGGCGGTCACGTGCAGTGATCCCAGGGTATCATGAGAGCATCTGCGCCAAGAAGCCCCTTTGGGCGGCGTTACCGAGCGGTCATCGAGCTGGGTGTACGCGGTTACCGTCACTGGGGGTTGGGGGTCGCGCCATCAGTGGCGACGCTTGGAGCCGGGGTATGGCGCGAAGGGGCGGCATGAAAAGAGGTGTGGCGTGAACGGGGCAGCATCTGCGGCCCCCGTAACGTTGCGGCTTTAGCGTTATCGCTGGAAGTCAGGGGTCGCTGCTTTTTCGGCGCTGTCAACGGCAACAACGAAAAGCGTTTCCCAATCAACAGTGAACGACACGTCCAAGCCGGCGTAGGC
>CAKTXN010000006.1 GCA_934630905.1 uncultured Eggerthellaceae bacterium | reverse complement strand
AGGGCGTTTTGCGCGCCCGGGCACGTTGCCCGGGGGCAAGCCGGAGGGGGGTCGCAGCGATGCGGTCCCCCTTCTTTTTGTAGTCATTTATCTTCATCTTCTTCAAATACCTTCTGTTATATGCGATAATATTAAGTTGCATGTGCTTCAAGGCACTCATGTTTGTGTATAAGATTGCAGTGTGCAATTAAGTAAGTAATGATGGAGGATTTTCGTGGAAACAAAAGTAGAATCGCTCGAAGATAATCGTGCAAAGATTACGGTTACCGTTGAAGCTTCTGAGATCGATGCGCGCATTAATCGTGCTTATAAAGAAGTTGCTAAGAAGAACAGCTTCCCAGGCTTCCGCAAGGGCAAAGCTCCGCGCGCTGTTATCGATGCTGCATTTGGCGCTGGCTACATCGCAGCAACCGTTACCGAAGATGTTGTCAACGATATGATGCCTTTGGCAATCGATGGTGCGGATCTGTTCCCCGTTGGTCAGGCTCAGTTCGATGAAATCGCTTCCGTTGTGTCTGGCGAAGATTTCACGTTCTCGTTCTCCATTGGTCTGCGTACCGAAATCGAGCTTTCCAGCTACGAGCCTGTTGCTATTGAGATGCCTGCAGCTGAGGTTACTGATGCTGAAATCGATATGCAGTACGATGCCATCATCGATCAGTATGCTCAGTTTGAGGTTGCTGCTGAAGGCGCAAAGGCTGCTGAAGGCGATCGTTTGGTCATGGCTATGCAGGCCGCTGATGATAAGGCTGAGAAGATTGATCAGCTTACTTCCGATGAATTCCAGTACACCATTGGCTCCGGCTTGATGCCTGCTGAGTTTGACGAGAAGCTTGTTGGCGCTGCTGCAGGCGATAAGCTTGAGTTCTCCGTGCCGGTTGCTGAAGGCACTGCCGCTTATCTGAAGGAGCTTGTTGGTAAGACGGAGTCCGTCTCCTTCACGGTTGAGGTTAAGGAGCTCAAGACCAAGGTTGCTCCGACGGTTGACGATGCTTGGGTTGCCGACAATTTTGGCTTCGAGACGGTTGCTGAATTGCGCGAGCGTATTTCCGAGTCTCTTACTCAGCAGAAAGCCGATTTCTTGCCCCGCCTGAAGGAAGACCGTGTTCTCTATGCGCTGCTTGAGCGTGTGACCGATGAAGCCCCCGAGGCAATGGTTGAAGAGCAGGAGCAGGATCTTCTCCAGGAATTCTTCCAGCAGCTGCAACGCTCTGGTCAGACTTACGATGCGTATTTGAAGGCGAATAACCTTACTGCCGCACAGGTCAAGGATGACATCAGGCAGCAGGCTGCCGAGGTTGTTAAGCAGAATCTTGCCCTGGATGCATGGGCTCGTCACTTCGAGATTGCATGTGAAGACTGCGATGTTCAGGCCGAGTTCATCAAGGCAAGCGCCGATGAATGGGAGAGCCTGTACAACAGCTGGAAGCAGGCTGGCCGTCTGCATCTGGTTCGCGAAGGCGTTTTGCGCTCCAAGGCAATGAATGCTGCTGTTGAGAGCGCTGTTGTCACCGAAATTCCCTTCGGTGAAACTGCTGACGCTGAATAGTTAAAACGCGGCTTCGTTTTACAAAGTTGCAAATTGTTTTCAATCGTAGCGCATCATTTCTGCTTTCAGTATGATGAGCATCGTTATTGAACCGATTATGACGGCCGCCTTTGTGCGGCCGTCGAAAGTGAGGTAGGTATGGCACTGAATGCCCAGGGATCTTTGATTCCTTATGTTGTGGAGCAGTCTCCTCGAGGCGAGCGCAGCTACGATATCTATTCTCGTTTGCTCAATGAGCGTATTGTGTTCTTGGGCGAAGAGATCAACGATGCTGTGGCGAATACCGTTGTGGCTCAGCTTCTTCACCTGGAAAGCGTTGATCCCGATAAGGATATTTCCCTTTACATTAATTCTCCGGGAGGATCGGTAACGGCCGGCCTGGCAATTTTGGACACCATGAACTTCATCAAGTGCGATGTTTCCACTGTCTGCATTGGTTGCTGCGCTTCCATGGCTGCCGTGTTGCTGTCTTCCGGCGCAAAGGGCAAGCGCTACTGCCTGCCCAATTCCATGGTTTTGATCCATCAACCTTCTGGCGGCGCGCAGGGTCAGCAGACCGAAATCGCAATTGTTGCCGACTTCATGTTGAAGACGCGCAAGCGTTTGAATGAGATTCTTGCCGATAATACGGGTCAAGATGTTGAGACGATTCAGCGTGATACCGAGCGTGACAATTACATGACGACCGAGGAAGCCCTGGCATATGGCCTGGTTGACAAGATTGCAACCACTCACGGACAGACTTCCGAAGAGGACGAATAAGGAATATGGCGACTAACCGTAACAATACGAATGAGCCTTGCTGCACGTTCTGCGGCAAGCCCGCATCCATGGCAAACGCCATGGTCTCCGGGCCCGATGGCATCAATATCTGTGATGAATGCGTTTCCATTTGCGCGGGCGCTATTGTTGCCCAGGGTGGCAAGATGGATTTCTTTGGCGGCATGGGCGACGAGCAATATGCTGATTTCTGTGATGCGAACAACGAGACGCGTCGCAGCGAGGAATACGCCGAAGAGACTTCTCTTGAGAATCTTCCTACGCCGCAGGAGCTTTATCGTCGCTTGTCCGAGCATGTGGTAGGGCAGGAAGATGCGAAAAAAGCGCTTTCTGTTGCCGTGTACAATCACTACAAGCGCATTGGCATGGAAGAGATTGCCGATGAAGACGACGTAGAGCTGGCAAAAAGCAATATCTTGCTGCTGGGCCCCACGGGTTCGGGTAAGACGCTTTTGGCCGAAACGCTTGCGCGTACGTTGAAAGTTCCTTTCGCGATTGCCGATGCTACTACGTTGACCGAAGCGGGTTATGTGGGCGAAGACGTTGAGAATATCCTGTTGAAACTCATCACCGCTGCGGATTTCGATATTCCCAGTGCTGAGATTGGCATTATCTACATCGATGAGATTGATAAGATTGCGAAGAAGGCCGAGAATCTTTCTATCACCCGCGACGTTTCGGGTGAAGGCGTGCAGCAAGCGCTGTTGAAGATTGTCGAAGGGACCGATGCTTCTGTTCCTCCGCAAGGTGGACGCAAACACCCCCAGCAGGAGCTTATCCATATTAACACGAACAATATTCTGTTCATTTTGGGTGGCGCGTTCGTGGGTCTTTCCGACATTGTTGCTCAGCGCGTGGGCAAGAGCAGCCTGGGCTTTAATGCCGAGCTGCCCGAAAGCAAGAAGCAGGAAGAGGCGGAGCTTTTGGCGCAAGTCCTTCCCGAGGACTTGCATAAGTTCGGCATGATTCCCGAATTCGTCGGTCGTATTCCGGTGGTGACTGCCCTGAAGGAGTTGTCGGAAGACGACTTGGTGCGCATTTTGACGGAGCCGAAAAACGCGCTGGTCAAGCAATACAAGAAGATGTTCAGCTTTGAGGATTCCCAGCTGGAGTTCGAAGAGGAAGCGCTTCGCGCCATTGCGCATGAAGCGGTGGAGCGTGCAACCGGTGCGCGCGGTCTTCGCTCTATTTGCGAGCGCATTCTTATGGACGTCATGTATGAGCTGCCAGAATATCAGGAAGCTTCACGTGTTGTTATTCGCGCTACCGATGTGACGGGTGAAACGAAGCCGGAAATCGTTGCGCTGTAGCGTAGCGGGAAACGTTGATTTTGCCCGTCTTTTCAAGGCGGGCACTGGCGTATTGAGAGCCGTATAAGCCGTGTAAGAAGAAGGATTCGAAAATGGCTGAAAATAAGAAAAACGAAGAGGGACAGGCAAAGAAGGTCGATTACGACTTTGCAGCTCATGAAACTCCTATTTTTAATGAGTGGGTGAAAGAAGGCTATTTTCGCCGCAGCAAAGGCCAGGGCGAGCACGCCGATGACACGTTTACTATTGTTGTTCCGCCTCCTAATATCACGGGCGTTTTGCACATGGGTCATGCCCTGAACGAAACCATCCAGGACACCTGCATTCGCCGTGCGCGTATGAGGGGTTACCAGACGCGTTGGATCATTGGTACCGACCATGCTGGCATTGCAACGCAGACAAAGGTTGACAAAAAGCTTGCTGACCAGGGTATCTCTCGTTTGGAAATTGGTCGCGAGAAGTTTATAGAGGCATGCTACGACTGGCGCCGCGAATATGGCACTACCATCGTGAACCAGATTAAGGGTATGGGCTGCTCGGGTGACTTTGAAGACGAGCACTTCACGCTTGATCCCGATTACGTTTTGGCTGTTCGCAAGGTGTTTACTGACTGGTATCACCAGGGTTTGATTTATAAGGGCAAGCGCATTGTGAACTGGTGCCCGCACTGCACGACCGCCATTGCCGACGACGAAGCGGAATACGTAGAGGATGCAAGCCATTTGTGGTATTTGCGCTATCCGCTGACCGAGCCCGTTGATGGCATGGAGTACTTGGTTGTTGCCACCACGCGTCCAGAGACCATGCTGGGCGACACGGGCGTTGCAGTGAACCCTAAGGATGAGCGTTTTGCGCAGCTCGTGGGCAAAACCGTTACGCTGCCTATTGTTGGTCGCAAGATTCCCATTTTCTCCGACTGGCATGTTGATACGGAGTTCGGTACAGGCTGCGTTAAGGTTACGCCTTCGCATGACCCAAACGACTGGGCTATGGGCGAGGCTCATGACCTGGAGAAAATCAACATTTTCGACGAGACCGCCCATGTGGTGGAAGGCTATGGCAAGTTCAGCGGTATGGATCGCGACGAGGCGCGCCAGGCTATTGTGGACGAATTCGAGTCCCTGGGTCTGCTGGACCACATTGAGGATTTGAATCACTCCGTTATGACGTGCTATCGTTGCCACACCAAGTTGGAGCCGTGGGAGTCGGAGCAGTGGTTTGTTGCTGTTGACGAGCTCAAGAAAGATGCAGCGCGCGTTGTTGAAGACGGCGAGATTCAGTTCCATCCTGCACGTTGGAAGCAAGTGTACCTTGACTGGCTTGCCAATCTGAAGGACTGGTGCATTTCTCGTCAGCTGTGGTGGGGTCATCGCATTCCCATGTTCTACTGTGACGAGTGTGGCTGGCAAGACGCTTCTGTGGAGGATATCGACACCTGCCCGAAGTGCGGTCATGCGTTGCGCCAAGAAGAAGACGTTCTTGATACCTGGTTCTCTTCTCAGCTGTGGCCTTTTGCTACCATGGGCTGGGCAACCGAAGGCATGGACGCGCCTGAGCTGAAGCTGGCGTACCCGACGCAGGTTCTTTCCACGGCGCGTGACATCATGGGCTTGTGGGTTGCTCGCATGGTCATGTCTTCACTGTATTTCACGAAGCAAATTCCGTTTGAACACGTAATTATTCATCCCACGGTTATGGGTGCTGACGGCAAGCCGATGAGCAAATCGCGCGGCAATGGCGTTGATCCCTTGAAGCTGCTTCAGGATTACGGTTCCGATGGCATGCGTTTCGGTCTTTTGCTGCAGGTGACGGGCGCTCAGGACCTGAAGTTCGATGAGCAGAAGCTGGTGAGCAGCCGTAACTTCGCGAATAAGATCAGGAACGCCGCTCGTTTTGTGGGCATGAATCTCGATGGATACGTTCCGGGCGAGCCTAACCCCACTACGTCGGCTGATAAGTGGATTTTCACGCGCTTGGCGCAGCTTGTTGAAAGCATTGACGCTGCTTTTGAGGAATTTGAATTTGGCGAAATCACCCGTCAGCTCTATTCGTTCTTCTGGAATGAATTCTGCGACTGGTACATTGAGTTCTCCAAGAGCCGCTTGAGTAAAGATGCCGATCTTCAAGACAGGTTGGATTGTCAGCGCAATCTTGTATTCGTGCTTGATCAGGCAATTCGCTTGTTGCATCCCATTATGCCGTTTGTAACCGAAGAAATTTACCAGGAGCTTCCGGGCGAAAAGCAGGCAAAGCACCTGATTGTTGCTTCGTGGCCTCAGGCTGCTGTTTTGAAACAGTACTGCGACGAAGATGCAGCTGCTGCCATTGGCATGGTGTGCGATGCCGTGTCGGCTATTCGCAGCACGCGCGCTCGTTATGGCATTTCGCCTAAGTCTGCGCTTGATGTTGTTATCAAGGCAAAAGAAAGCGCCAATTTGCTGGAGCAGCAGGCAAGCCTGATTTCGTCTTTGGCAAATGTGTCTTCGCTGACTATTTCTGCAGATGCAGAAAAGCCGGCGGGATCGAGCGTATCTCTGGCGGGAAGCCTGGAAGTATATGTTGCTCTTTCGGGATTAGTTGATTTTGACGCCGAGCGCGCACGTTTGCAGTCTGAACGTGATAAAGTTTCTAAGGATGCTGCAAAGCTTGAAAAGAAGCTGTCCAACCAAGGCTTCCTTGCAAAAGCGGCTCCCGAGATTATCGAGAAGGACCGCGCTCATTTTGCCGAGCTTACCGATAAGCTTGCTCGCATTGATGAGCAGCTTGCCGGTCTCGCGTAAAGCGAAGTGGGCGACGAAAGGATAAAACATGGCTGATTTGTTGTCTTCGCTTATCACTGAAGAGATGCGCATGGCGCTTGTCGTTGTGTGCGTTATGATTGCCGCACTGTATGTGCTTTCTATTGCTTGGGTTGTGCGTGATGCGCATCTGCGCGGCACGAACTGGGTTGTTTGGGGCGTTGTTTCCATCATTCCCATTGTTGGGTTGGTAGCTTATTGCCTCCTTCGTCCGTCGTTGATGCAGATCGACCGTGATGAGCAGGAGCTTGAAATCGCCTACAAGCAGCGCGCTTTGCAGAAATATGGTAATTGTGCGGTTTGCGGATGCCCTGTTGAAGATGATTTCATCGTATGCCCTTCGTGTCATGCTCCTTTGAAGAACCAGTGCGCGCGTTGTGGCAAGCCACTTGATCCCACGTGGTCCATGTGCCCGTATTGCGCCACGCCTGTCAATGGTGCGGCACCGCGTCGTCGTCCGGTTCGTGGGCAAGAGCGCCCCACGCGTAATGCATCCGCTGCAGCCGATAGCAACCACACCGTGGCCATGGATATGCCTCAGGAGCATGCGCGCCGTCGTCGTATGCCGGTTGAGTAAATCTAAAAACCGAGCGCTATCGCTCATCACCGCGTCTTGATGCCTTACCCCTTGTCTGAAGGGGTAAGGCGTTATTCATTTATTGTTGTTGAAGGCGCAAGCACAAGATACAATTAATAAGTTATAAAAGTTGCCGTGTTGCGATATGCAGCCAATTGAATGAGGTGAAAATCCTCGCGAGTGGGTCACCGTGATGCTTTTCTTGGGGGAAGAGAAAAGATGAGTCGGGTCATTGGGCAACAGGGGAAGCGTTCTGCCTTTACCAGGAGCTTCGCAGATGCAATGCACTGCTGTTCCTGCATAAGGTAATGTTAGGGCCGAACGGCGCAGGGAAGGAAAGTGCTATGGATAAAAGAGACGCATTCTCTGATTATCATCCAGCAGTGTGCTTTGCCTTTTTCGTAATCGCCGTTGTTTTTTGTATGTTCTTGCGTCACCCCGCTTTTACGGCGGCGGCGCTTATCTTTTCCTTTTTATATGCCGTTACTATTCAAGGTGCTCGTGCTTGCAAATTTTTGCTGGCAATGGTGCCTATTTTGATAATCATTTCGGTAATTAATCCTCTGTTCAATACGCTGGGTGAGACCGTTCTCTTTACGTACTTCGATGGTCGCCCTTACACCTTTGAAGCGCTTGCGTATGGCGCTTGCACCGCGTGCATGTTCGTGGCGATGTTCGTTTGGTTTTCTTCGTATAATCGCGTTATGACCAGTGATAAGTTCGCGTTTTTGTTTGGTGGCCTGGCGCCGGCAATTACGCTGACGCTCACTATGGCGCTTCGTTTAGTGCCCTCGTATTTGGACAAGCTGAAGCAATTTGCTCAATGCCGCTCTAGCCTGGGAAAATCTCCCCAGGAAGGGGATTTCTCTCAACGCGTGGAACATGGTTCCGACCTGTTGTCGCAGCTGACGAGCTGGGCGTTCGAAAGCTCTGTTCAAACGGCTGATTCCATGAAAAGCAGAGGATACGGCGTGGGTCGTCGTTCTCAATTTGCGTTATATCGTTTTACGGCGCGTGATGCCGTTTGCGCTGGTGTTATGATGGTGCTGTGCGCGCTCACGTTGGTGGGTGTGGCCTTCGGAAGCCAGGATATCGAGTTTTATCCCGCGATTGTTGCAGCTCAGCCAGGCGCTTCGTTCGCAATTTCCCTAACCGCTTATTGCATGTTGCTGTTTTTGCCTACATTTATCAATGCTAAGGAGATTTTGGTATGGCGCAGTTCGCTTTCGAGAATGTAACGTTTCATTATCCGGGGTGCGACACGCCCGCGCTGGATAATGTTTCTTTCGAGATAGAGGCGGGAAGCTACGTTACGCTTTGCGGCAAGAGCGGTTGCGGTAAAACGACGCTTTTGCGTCACTTGAAGTCGGTTCTTGCGCCCCATGGTAAGCGCACTGGTCAAGTGCTTTTCGAGGGAATGCCGCTTGAGCAGGTTTCACAGCGCGATCAATCTGCGAAGATTGGCTACGTTATGCAAAATCCCGATGCGCAAGTTGTAACCGACAAAGTGTGGCATGAGCTGGCATTTGGCCTGGAAAGCTTGGGTTGCGATCAACGTACCATGCGATTGCGCGTAGCAGAGATGGCAAGCTATTTCGGTATTCAGGGCTGGTTCCACAAGGACGTAAAAGAGCTATCGGGTGGCCAAAAGCAGCTGTTGAATTTGGCATCGATTATGGCCATGCAGCCAAGCGTTCTGGTTTTGGACGAGCCAACAAGCCAGCTTGACCCCATTGCTGCTGCTGACTTCCTGAATACGGTGCGTAAAATCAACTTGGAGCTTGGTACTACCATCATTTTGTCGGAGCATCGCTTGGAAGAAACGTTCTCGGCAGCTGATCGCGTTCTTGTCATGAAGCAGGGCCGCATTTTGGCCGACGGCGAGCCGCATGAAGTGGGACAACGCCTTATTGTTGCCAACGATGAAATGGCAGCCGCTCTACCTGCGCCGATGCGTATTTTCTACGGCGTGAATTCGGGCGCGAAATCCGCCCAGGTTGAGGCGCGCGATTGTCCTTTGACGGTGCGCGAAGGCCGCACATGGCTCACACGCAACTTCAGCGACATTCCGGCCGATGCTCGCGCAATGCCCGATGCGCAAGCGTACGAGGAAACGGACGACAACATCGTGCTCTCCTTCAAGGACGTTTGGTTCCGCTACGACCGCGAGCTTCCCGATGTTTTGCGCGGAACATCGTTTGACGTGCATAAGGGAGAGCTGTTTGCGTTGGTGGGCGGAAATGGCACGGGAAAATCCACGTCGCTTAAATGCGCGTGCGGCATCAACAAGCCGTATCGCGGCACAATTCGCATCAAGGGTAAAAAGATCAAGGAATGGAAGGGCAACGACCTGTTCAAAGGTTGCATTGCAATGCTCCCCCAAGATCCGCAAAACCTGTTCGTGAAAAAGACGGTCCGCGCCGATTTGCAAGAGATGCTTACCGGCAAGAAGCTCAGTGCGGAAGAGGTGCAGCAGAAAGTTTTGGATGTCGCTCGTACGTGCGATATCGAGCGCTTGCTGGATTCTCATCCATACGATCTTTCAGGCGGTGAGCAGCAACGTGCAGCGCTGGCGAAGGTGCTGCTGTGCGAGCCCGAGATTTTGCTGTTGGACGAGCCAACGAAGGGAATCGATGGGTTCTTCAAGCGCGAGCTTGCCGGCGTGTTGGCGCGTTTGCGCGAGCAAGGGAAGACCATTGTCATGGTATCTCACGATATCGAGTTTTGCGCGCATTACGCTACGAGCGTTTCGATGTTCTTTGATGGCGGCATTGTTACCACGAACACGCCACGGCGCTTCTTTGCACAAAACAGCTTCTATACAACGTCGGCGAATCGCATGAGCCGTCATATGTTCCAGAATGCCATTATCGATGAGGATGTGATTGCGTTATGCAAGAACGCGTAAACAGCAAGAAGACGGTTGTCATTACCGTTGTATGCATTGCCTTGATAGTGGCAACGCTGGCTTCCACGGTGCTGTACGGCAACGAGCAATATTATCTGTCGAGTGTTGTTATCGCGATCTGCACGATGGTGCCGTTTTTTGCCTCGTTCGAAGGTCGTGCTCCCCAGGCGCGCGACCTGGTGGTGTTGGCGGTGCTCATTGCGCTGGCGGTGGCATCGCGCGCGGCGTTCTTCTGGTTCCCGAATTTCAAGCCCATTGCGGCAATCGTCATTCTTGCCGGTATTGCTTTTGGTCCGCAAGCAGGCTTTATGACCGGTGCGCTTTCCATGCTGGTGAGCAATTTCATGTTCGGACAAGGTCCGTGGACGCCTTGGCAGATGCTTGCTTTCGGCTTGGCGGGTCTGGTGTTCGGTGTTTTGTCTCAGAAAGGTAAAATACCCAGCAAGGATTACACGCGCAAACAGGTCGTTCTTCTCACGGTGGGCTCGTTTTTCTTCACGTGGTGCATTATCGGTCCGCTCTTGGACGTGTGTGCGCTGTTCTTGATGGTCAACGACATCACGCTTGAAAGCGCGCTTGCTATTTTTGCTTCGGGCGTTCCCGTGAACTTAACGCGCGCGATTGCAACGGCAATCCTTATGTTCTTGATTGCAAATCCGCTGCTCGACAAGCTTGAGCGCGTAAAAGTGAAGTACGGAATGGGCGAATAGGCGGCTCTGTTGTGAGATTCGATTCGTATCATCCGGCGCTTAACCTGCTGTTTTTCGTAGCAGTTATTGCGGCGGCGCTCTTATGGAACCATCCGATTTTTATCGGTATTGGTTTCGTGTGCGCGCTGGTCTATTCGTTTGTGCTCAAGGGCCGTAAAGCGATTGTCTTTGCTCTTATTGCGTTTGTGTTTCCGTTTCTGTGGAGCGCGTGGTTTGCCTACAACACGCATTTCGGCATAACGAATCTAGGCGAAACGTTTATTGGCAACAACATTACGTTGGAATCCTTGGCGTTCGGTTTTGCGCAGGGGTGTCAGATTTCAACGGTGCTTCTGTGGATGGTGTGCGTGTTCGAACTGTTCACGGCTGATAAAGTTGTCTATCTTCTGGGGCGTGTCTCGCCGCGTTTAGCGCTGCTGTTGGCGGTGGCACTGCGCGCGATTCCCCTTGTTGCGGAGCGGTCCGTACGCGTGAACATAGCGCAAAAAGGCATTGGCCGCGGGTCGGGCTGCGGGAACTTCTTTGACCGCGCGCGAAACTGGGTGCGCCGTGTATCGATTGTCATCACGTGGAGCATCGAGCGCTTTGCGGAGATGTCGGATTCTATGCGCAGCCGCGGATCGTTGTTGCGCGGGCGCAGCGCCTATTCGCTGTATCGTTTTGATGCGCGCGACCGAACGTTGGTAATCACGATGTTCATTCTTATCACGGTATGCGTGATAGGCATGTTGCTCACGCAGACGTCCATTCAGTACAACCCTCAGATCATCTTTAATCGCATGACGTTGCTGAGCCTTGTGTTTTATGGTGCATACTTGGTATTTTGCCTTCTTCCGGCTGCGCTGCAGATTGTGGGAGAATGGCGTTTCAAGAATTTGCTTTCTCGCGTTGAAACGAGCGATGCTCAAAAAGGAAGCGGTATAGTCGCGTTTGGATGCGAAGGCGGGGAATAGACCGTGAAGTTTCAGGAAGAGGTGCTTGCATGGCGAAAGTAAAAACAAAGAAGCGCGTGTTCAACGCGATAATGGCCGTTGCGGCGGTGGTTATTGTGGTTGCAGGCGTGATGTTGGCGCTTGATTTCAAGGGTGCATCATCGTCCGTGGCATCTTCTGCGTCTTCGGGCAATGCGGCGGTGCTCACCACATGCGAGAAATCGGGCAATGTGAACATCGTGCGAAGCGGCTTGGGCTATGCGTTGGAAAACGACACGAAACTCAAGGCGGGCGACCAGGTTGAGACGCTTTCTGCTTCGAGCATTGCGCTTTCCCAGGAAGGATACACGGTCAGCCGCCTGGGTGCGCGCACGACTGCTGTTGTTCAGGAGAAGAATGACGCGTTTACGATGTCGTTGAAGCAGGGTACCGCGCTTATCTGGGCAAAGACTGCGTTAGGTTTATCGTTGTGCGACGATGGGGCGACAATTGTTCCTTCCCAGGATGCTTTGCTGCTTTTGTCGCAGGAGCAGGGGAGCGCTGCTATTTCCGTTCTGGGCGGATCGGTGGAATGCACGGGCGTTGCCGCGCAAGCTTCCGCGGGTCAGACTATCACGCTGTTGAAAAGCGATGGCGCTTGGCAAGCTACGGTAGACGAGCTTTCCGAGAAATCGCTGCAGGACGAAACGATCAAGTCTATTGAATCATTCAGCGAAGAGGGAGCGAAGTGCTACTATTCGATTGATGAGCTGCAGGAAATTGTAGACAAGCGCATTGCCGAGCGCGAGAAGGCGCAACAAGAAGCGATTAACTCCGGTGTGGTATCGGGTAATGTGGAAGCGGGTGGCTCTTCTCTGACCTGCACGATTGAAATTCGCTGTGACACCATCCTGGACAATTGGGGTGACTTGGAAAAGGAAAAACAAGGGTACGTTCCCTCGAATGGCACGATTTTAGCAACGTCTACCGTGTCGTTTAAGGAAGGCGATACCGTGCTTGACGTACTGAAGGCTGTGTGTAGTGCGGCAGATATTCAGCTTGAGTACTCGTTTAGCGCGTTGTATGGTTCGAGCTACGTTGAAGGCATCAATAATCTGTATGAATTCGATTGCGGCAATGAATCAGGTTGGATGTACAAGGTGAACGGCTGGTTCCCGAATTACGGCTGCTCGAAGTACGAGCTGCATGACGGTGACGTTATTGTGTGGTGCTACACCTGCAAGGGTCTGGGCGCCGATGTAGGAGGTGGCATGTAATGGCTGGGAAGAAGGGCACATTGCGTACGGTTTTGCAGCGGGCAACTTGCCTTGCTTTAAGTGTGACGCTTGTTGTGGGTTTATCGCTTGCGCCTGCATTCGCTTATGAGCCGAAAGGTGGCTCGGGCTTTGGTGGTGCAGGGCAGGCATCGTGGAATACGGTGAATGGTGCGGTTGCGCAGGATGTAGCGCAAGATGGTCTTGCTGGTGATCAGGGTGCAGGCGATTCTGCAGGAAATGGTGCCGCCGTTGACGGAGCCGGTGCTGGATTGGGTGCTGCAACCAGTGCGGGTGCTGCGACTGGTGATGGCGAATCCGCTGGTCAGGGCAGCGATAAGGCTTCTGCGACCGAACAAGGCAAAGACCTGTCGTTGGCTGCGGCGGCGCAGAGCGCGAAAGATGCTGTCCAGAAAGACGCCGCCGAGCCTTCCGAAGACGAGCTTGCTCCTTTGACGCAAGATGTTTCGGCGGAGTGGCCGAACTTCCGTGGCAATGCGTATAACAACGGCATTGTGAACTTCGACCTTCCCACGAGTTCTGGCGAGAGCCAGCTTTTGTGGGCGAAGAAGATGGGCGAGGGCTGGAGCAATGCGGTAAGCACTCAGCTTATTGTTGATGGCTGCATTGTGTTCATGGCGAACACGACGATATATAAAGTGAACATGAGTTCGGGTGCTATTGTTGCGCAAGGCACGATGTGCGATAAGTTCAACTGGGGTTATACGCCGTTTGCGTATGGCGAAGGCAAGATTTTCGTCTCGCTTGCTTCGGGCAAGGTGCAGGCATTTGATGCGACCACGTTGGAATCGCTGTGGGTCTACACCGACCCCGTGGGTGGGCAATCGGTGTCACCTGTGGTGTATTCCGATGGTTATGTGTACACGGGCTTCTGGAGGAGCGAAAAGAAAGATGCGAACTATGTTTGCTTGAAGGCCGAAGATGAGGATCGCACGCAGGCGACCGAGGCAAAAGAAGCTACGTGGACTATCGTAAACAAGGGCGGTTTTTATTGGGCAGGTGCCCTTGCCGCTGGTGATTATTTGGTGTTTGGTGGCGATGATGGCACTACCGCCGAAACGGGCGGCACCTCGATATTGCGTTGCGTGAATAAATACAAAGGCACGGTGGCAAGCACGCTTGAGTTGAGTGGCTTGGGCGATCAGCGCAGCGCGATTTGCTATGCGCCCGAACTGGGCAAAATCTTCTTCACCACGAAGAGCGGCTATATTTGCAGTGCTTCGTTCTCGGTGTCTTCCGGCCAATTGAGCGACTTGTCTCCTTCTCATGTGTGGGAAGGTGCGGCAAGCACATCGACGCCCGTTTACTATAAGGGCAAACTCTATTTCGGTGTAGGTGCTGCGTTCGATGGCGGCTCTCATTGTCGTTTTGTAGTGGCCGATGCCTCTACGCTTCAAACGATCGGCTCAGCAGAAGCATGGGGCGATGTGAAATCTTCGCCGTTGCTGAGCACGGCTACGGAAGATAGCGGGTATCTGAGCTTTTACTTCACGTGCAATCGTAAGCCGGGTGGCATTTACGTTGCCAAGGTGAATAACGATTGCTCGAGCAACGCTGATATTGAGATTTCCGAAGTTTACGATGCCGCAGGGTGCGAAGAGTATTGCATTACGAGCATCATTGCAAGCTCGAATGGCACGATGTACTACAAGAACGATTCGGGACATGTGTTTGCGGTAGGCTTCTCGTCCGAGGGCCGCACGGCAGCGCAGCAGCGTCATGCGACGGCGTTCCAGAACGCGGTTGACGCACTGTTCCCGGTGACTATCGATAGCGCGGATGCCATTGCGGCGGCGCGCGCTACTGAACAGGGACTTTCGAGTGCTGTTCGTGCCCTGGTGCCTTCTGAGACGTTTGACAAGCTCACGCAGGCGGAAGAGACCTTGACTCAGCTTCAGGCCGACAAGCAAGTTGCAGATGAATTCACGGCTGCGGTTGACGCACTGTTTCCCGTAACGGCCGAGAGTGGCAATGCCATTGCAGCTGCACGCGTGATGCACAATGAACTCACTCCCGAGCAACTTGCTTTTGTTTCCCAGGAGACAATTGGCAATCTATCGCGTGCCGAGACGGAATATCAGGCGTTTCTTGTTAACGACGAATCGATCAAGCAGATTATTCAGGCTGTCGCTGCGCTTTTCCCCGTGACGATTGGGAGTGGGGAAGCGATTGATGCAGTTCAGGATATGTTCGATGACCTGAATGTGCTGCAGATGGAAAAAGTTCCTGTTGAGGTAAGGGATTCCTATAAGCTGGCAAAACAGCAGTATCGAAAGATTTGCGATGACAAGTTGACGGCAGATGCGTTTATCGAAACGCTGCTGGGTGCTTTCCCTATAACGCTTGAAAGCGGTGATGCGCTTGCGCAGGCACGTGCGGCTTATGATGCGCTTACCTCTGATCAGCGCCAGTACTTGCCCGAATTTGCGCTTGAAAAGCTCCAGGGCGGCGAAGAAGAATACCGGAAACTCGTGGATGACAGGGCCGCAGTAGATCGTTTTGCAGCAATGGTGAAAGCGCTGTTCCCGGTCACAAAGGATAGCGAGGGCGCAATTGCTGCTGCCGATAAGGCGCTTGACGCTATGACCGACGACCAGCGTTCGCAAGTGACGAAAGAAACGCTGAAGGACCTGCAAAAGGCAAAAGATGAGCTTGCGGCGCTTCAGAAGAGCGATACCGAGAACCCTTCCGACAAGAGCGAAGGTGACGACCCAAGCGGTAACCCCCAAGCGGGGGCAGGAACTGCTACGAAGTCCCTGAGCGGCTCGAAGGCTGCAACGTCTTCGGCGAAAGACGGAGATTCGGCAGCCGCAGACGACGAAGTTGCGTATACTGCTATGTTGACCGATGACGATGCGGCCGTTTATGCTCGTGGTGTGGAAGAAGATGCAAACAAGTTGCCGTGGCTCGAAATCTTGATTGCAGCCGTTGCGTTCTTTGCGGGTGCGGGCATCACGCGACTTGTCTCATCGGGCAAGGGAAGCGATAAAGAAGAGTAGTGCGATACGGAGTAGTACATAATGAATTTCGATGAAATTGAGGCATGGGCGAAAGCGGGCGATTTTGCGCGCGTAAACGATGCGATTGCACCCCTGGACGAAAACGCAAAAAAAGAAGCGGTCGATCATTGGAATAGCGTTGGCAAGCCGGTGAATAGCCTGGGCGTGCTGGAAACGCTGATTGTCCAGATTGCCGGTCTGAAAGGAACCGCTAAGGTTGACTTGGGAAAACGTGCTGCTCTGCCGTTTTGCGCCGATAATGGTGTGGTTGAGGAAGGCGTTTCCCAATCTGGCCCCGAGGTAACCTCCATTGTTGCCGCGAATATGGCGCGCGGCATGTCTTCTGTGTGCGTTATGGGTCGTTTGTCCGGTGTGGTATGCCATCCTGTTGACGTAGGCATGCTCTACGATGCTGAAGGCGTGCTTGACCGTAAAATCGCCCGAGGTACGAACAATTTCACGAAAGGCCCTGCAATGAGCCGCGAGCAGGCATGTCAAGCGCTGGCAGTGGGCATCGAACGCGTGCATGACCTGGCAAGTCAAGGCTACGGCATTATCCTTTCCGGCGAAATGGGCATCGGCAATACCACCACGTCAAGCGCGCTTGCCGCTGTTTTGCTGGGCAAGCAAGTCGAGGAAGTCACGGGTCGCGGTGCTGGGCTTTCCGATGCGGGCATGATGTGCAAAATCGACGCCATCAAGCGCGCCATTGCTTTGAACGAGCCCGACCCGAATGATGCGCTTGATTGCTTGGCGAAAGTGGGTGGCTTTGACATTGCCGCAATGGCGGGCGCGTTCATCGGCGGTGCTCTGTATCGCGTTCCCGTTGTGATTGATGGTTTGATCAGCGCAATTGCGGCTTTGGTGGCGGCGCGTTTGTGCCCTGCGAGCCGTTGCGCTATGCTGGGTTCCCATTCTTCTTTTGAACCGGCGGCAGAGACTGTCTTGAAAGAGCTGGGCGTGCGACCGATTATCTTTGCTGATTTGCGCTTGGGCGAGGGAACGGGCGCTGCGTGTCTGATTCCGCTTCTGGATATGGCGCTTACGGTGTACGACGGCCTTTCCTTCGACGAAATTGGCGTCGAGCAGTACGATGTTGAGGTTGCCCCCCAATGATGATTTTGCTTACAGGCGGCGCGGCGTGCGGCAAAAGCTACGTCGCCGAACAGCTGGTAACGCGTTTTCCGGGAAAGCGCTACTACATTGCGACCATGCGCCCCTGGGGTGCCGATGGGCAGGCGAAGGTGGCAAAGCATCGCGCCATGCGCCAGGGGAAGCATTTCCAGACCATAGAGTGCTATGGGAATCTTGGGGGTGTTTCCTTGGACGAGCCTGATTCCGTGGTGCTGCTTGAGTGCATCACGAACTTGGTGGCAGACGAGCTCTACGACGATGAAGGGAATAAGCAGCCTTACGACCTGGTGCTTTCCCGCGTTGTTTCAGGTATTGAGTCTCTGAAGAAGCAATGCGCGGCGTTGATCATGATCACGAACGATGTGGGTGCCGATGGCATTGAGTACGAGCAAGACACGGCGGATTATGTGCGTCTGCTGGGGCAGATAAACTGCCTGGTGGCCGCACAAAGCAATGTGGTTATTGATATGGCATGCGGCGTTCCGCTGGTGGTGAAGGGAAGCATTGACGGCATGATGGGTGCTGATACGATAAACGGAAAGGGAACGGTTGCAGCTCCTTGTTGTGCGCAGGCGTCTGACGTGGATGTATCGCGTGAGGTGAATGCGTAATGAAAACAATCAAAGCATTCTTGTGTTCAATTTGTTTAGCGTTCACCTGTTTTTCGCGCATTCCTGTTCCGCAGGTTGAGTGGAACGCGCAAAACATGCGTTTCATGATGGCGGGTTTCCCGCTGATTGGCGTTTTTATCGGGTTATTCGTGTGGTTGTGGTCGTTGCTTTCCGGTGCGGCATCGTTCGGACCGCTTTTGACGGGTGCTGGTTTAGTGCTTATTCCCGCCGCGGTGAGTGGTGCTATTCACTTGGACGGGTTATGCGACGTAATTGATGCGCTTTCAAGCCATGCGGAGCCCGAACGGAAGCGTGAAATCCTGAAAGATCCCCATGTGGGAGCGTTCGCGCCCATCTGCATTGCGTGCTACCTGATTCTTTACGTTGCCGTTGCATCGGAGTTTGCCTTGAGTTTGAACGCGGTGCTTGCATTTGCGGCAACGTTTGTGATTTCGCGTTGCGTGAGCAGCTTCTGCGTTTTGGCCATTGCGCGCTCAAGCGACAACGGCATGCTTGCGTCATTTCAGGTTTCTGCAGATAAAAAGCCTGTTTTGGTGGTCGTGTTTCTGATTTTCGCTCTTGCTTGCGGTTTTTGCGCCTGGTGGAGTGTTCCTGCAGCGGCAATTCTGGTAGTTGTTGCTGTGGTTGCAACGGCGCTTATCGTCCGCATGGCGCGCAAGGAGTTCGGCGGTTGGAGCGGGGACTTGGCGGGCTTTTTGCTGCAGACGCTTGAGCTTGCATTTTTGATCACGCTTGTGGTGCTTCAGAAGGTGATGTTGCTGTGATAGTGGTTACGGGCGGGATTGCCTCGGGGAAAAAGACGTTTTTAGAAGATTGCGGCGTTGATCTGACCTGCATGTTTGATGCGCGCGAGCCGCAGAAAAACACGGTATCGTTAGCGGACGCAACTGTCGTTTTTCATGTGGAAGAGCTTGTGCGCGAAGGCGCGTTGGCAAGTGGTATGTTTGAGCAGCTGCTTTCCAAGCAAGTGCTGACATGTACGGAAGTTGGCAGCGGCGTTATCCCTTTGACGTGGGACGACCGTCAGTTCCGTGAGCGCGCGGGTTCGCTTTCGTCTTCGCTTGCAAGAGAAGCGGATTGCGTGGTGCGCATGGTGTGCGGCATTCCCGTTGTCCTGAAAGGCGAGCTTTCCGCAAAGGATTGCTCATGCGCCTGATACTGCTGCGCCATGGAAAAACGCCTGGTAATCTGGAGAAACGCTACATCGGACGAACGGATGAACCGCTTTGCACCGAAGGCGAGCGGCAAGCGCGCGCGGTAGGTGCCGTGCGGGGTGTGCCCCTGGTGTATGTAAGCCCGCTTCTGCGAGCGCGGCAAACAGCGGAAATCGCGTTTCCCGGTGCGCGCCAGGTAGTTATCCCCGAGCTGCGTGAGATGGATTTTGGCGACTTCGACAATCTGAACTTTCAGGAGCTGTCCGGCAATTCCGATTACCGAGCATGGGTCGAAGGCAACTGCGAAGCGCGTTGTCCGCACGGCGAAAGCAAGGATGAATTTACGCGGCGCACGGCAAATGCGGTGCGCGTGCTTCTTCGCCAGGCGTTTGATCAAGGCGATGACCAGGTGATTGTTGTAGCTCATGGGGGAACGATCATGGCTGCCATGGATTCCTTCACGTGTGGCAAGGGCTCGTATTATAGCTGGCATGTTGAAAACTGCGAAGGGTATTCCGTTCGTGTTGAGCCAACGCTGCTGGGCGGCTTCGAATTTGAAGATTGCCAGAAAATCACCACGGCTCATAGATGGGGGTTTGCGCATGAAGACATCGGTTAATTTCACGACCTGCGAAGATGACGTGGCGCGTTTTGCCGACCAAGCTGATTTCGAGCGCTTCTTGGAGGGCTTTGATGGCGTTGAGCTTATGGTGCTCGATGACGATGCGCAAACGCTTGTTGAGCCGCGTCATGTGGTGGGCGTTCATATGAGCTCGTTTTACACGTGGATCGACTTGTGGCAGGGCAACGAAGCGGGATTGGTCCATGAGTTCGGTTCGATTGAGGCGGCCGAAGCGTTTTACGGTGGTCTGACGCGCGCGTGCATCGTTGACAAGTTCAAAGCCGACTTGGCGAACGCTCATCGATACGACGCTGCGTATGTGGTTTTCCACGCTTCCGATGTGTGGTCCGATGAATCGTTTACGTTGCGCTTTCATCGCAGCGATGAAGAGGTATGCGAAGCGCTTTGCGAGTTGCTGAGTGCCGTTTTTGCTGATGAGAACGGTGATATGGCGCTGCTTATGGAAAATCTGTGGCATCCGGGTTTGAATTTCGTGCGTCCGGAAGTCGCGCGGGATTTACTTGCGGGCGTGGATTATGCGAACAAGGGCTTTATGTTTGATACGGGGCATGCGTTCCATACGAACTGGGACATTGAAACAGAGGAGCAGGGCATTGCTTACGTGCATGGTTTGCTTGATGGCATTGAGCGCTTCGGTCTGCTTGATGCTGTGCGCGGCGTTCACTTGCAGCAGTCTATCACGGGTGAATATGCGCGGAGAACTATGGCGAACCCGCCCGTGTTATCGTATGACCCCACCGAGCGCATGATTCAAGATTTTACCCATGCATTTACGATTGACCAGCACAAACCGTTCACGTGTCCTGCGGTGCGTGGGCTGGTTGAGCATCTGAATCCCGATTATTTGACATTCGAGTTTATTACCGAAACGCGCGAGCAGCTTGAAGAGGCCATAGCAACGCAACGTCGCGCGCTGGGGTGGTAGGGTGCGCGTCGCCCCGCTCCTTTGTTGACAAATTACCCCACCTTTTGTCAACAAATTTGATAGTCAGGCTATTTGCAGCGGCGTCATATCCGACTCGCCATAAAAGAAGAGCTCCTCGCGGGAGCTCTTCTTGCGAATTGTTTCGGTTGCGGGGGCGCGCCGCAAAAGGTGCACATTGCGAAGATGCGGGTCGCGCGATAGCTTATGCGCGCTCGGCAATCTCTTTTGCCAGTTTCTCGCAGAACTCATCCATGCTCATCTGCGTGGTCTTGTCGGTGGCGCGGTCGCGTACGGAAATCATGCCCGACTCAACTTCCTTTTCGCCCAAAACCAGCATGTACGGAACGCGGTCAATCTGACGCGCCTCGCGAATCTTGTAGCCAATCGTTTCGCCGCGCTCGTCAATCTCAACGCGCACGCCCATGTCAAACAGGCGCTGATACGCTTCGTGTGCGTACTCCATACTCTTCTCAGAAACAGGCAAAACCTTGACTTGAACAGGGGCAAGCCAAGTGGGGAACTTGCCAGCGAAGTGCTCGGTCAGCACGCCAATGAAACGCTCGATGGAGCCGAAGCACACGCGGTGAATCATGATGGGGCGCTTGCGGGTGCCGTCGTGATCCACGTATTCCAGATTGAAATTGAGCGGCATCTGGAAGTCCAGCTGAATGGTGCCGCACTGCCAGGTGCGTCCCAGGCTGTCGCGCAGATGGAAGTCGATCTTGGGGCCGTAGAATGCGCCATCGCCTTCGTTTACAATGTATTCCATGCCCAGGCTGTCCAAAGCTTCGATCAGGCCATTCGTTGCTTTTTCCCAGTCCTCATCGGAGCCCATGGAGTCTTCGGGGCGAGTGGAAAGCTCAACGAAGTAGCTGAAACCGAACTTGGAGTACACCTGGTCAATCAAATGCACAACGCCGGCAATTTCGGAAGGAATCTGCTCGGGCGTCATGAAGATATGCGCATCGTCTTGCGTGAAGCAACGTACGCGGAACAGGCCGTGCAGTGCGCCCTTCAGCTCGTGACGATGCACAATGCCCAGCTCGCCCACGCGCAGCGGCAGCTCCTTGTAGGAATGGGGCTTGTTCTGGTATACCATAACGCCACCAGGGCAGTTCATGGGTTTGATACAGAACGGCTCTTCGTCAATAACGGTAGAGTACATGTTGTCTTTGTAGTGGTCCCAGTGACCCGAGGTCTCCCACAGCTGGCGGCTCATGATAAGCGGCGTGGAGACCTCCACGTAACCCGCTTCGCGATGAATCTCGCGCCAGTACTGGATAAGCGTGTTCTTCAGCTCCATGCCCTTGGGCAGGAAGAAGGGGAAGCCTGGTGCCTCATCGCGGAACATGTACAGATCCATTTCCTTGCCGATCTTGCGATGGTCGCGCTTTTCGGCTTCTTCGAGCATCTTCAGGTATTCGTCCAGCTCGGCTTGGGTGGCAAAAGCAGTGCCGTAAATGCGGGTGAGCATCTTGTTCTCGGCGTTGTTCTTCCAGTACGCGCCGGAAATGCTCATGAGCTTGAAGGCTTTCAGCGCCTTGGTGTAGCGCAAATGCGGACCCGTGCACATGTCCACGTACTCGCCCTGGGTGTAGAAGCTGATTTCGGCATCTTTGGGCAGGTCGTCGATATGCTCAACCTTATACTTTTCGCCGCGCTCTTGCATCAAGGTAATTGCTTCGGGGCGGGGAAGAATGGAGGGCTTGATGGGCAGGTTTTCCTTTACGATTTTGCGCATCTCGTCTTCAATGGCGGGCAAATCCTCAACGGAAAGCTTCGTATCGCCCATGTCAATGTCGTAGTAAAATCCCTTTTCCGTGGCAGGGCCATAGCCGAAATCGGCTTCGGGATACAAGCGCTTCACGGCTTGTGCCATGATGTGCGCGGCAGTGTGGCGAATGATTTCGAGTTCCTGATCGGCAGGACATTCATCGACGGAGCCGTCTTTGTAAACGATCTTCATGGGAATCGTTCCTTTCTGACTAACTGTAACCCGTCAATTCTACCTGTTTTGCCAGGTGTTTTCCATGGGGACTTTGTGCAGGTTCGATACAAGGACGCCTTTTGTCGATGGATTATTGTTCTCCCAAGTCAATGATGTCATCGGAGTAGAAGGCGCGCTTTGCCTTGCGGATGCGCTTGCCGAAGGCGATCATGGCAACAATGTCGAAAACGCCATCGATAATAAGGACCCAACCCAGAAATACCACAACGGTCTCAACGGGGCCGAATACCACCAAAACGCCTAGAACGAGCAGGACAACCGAAAGCACGATAAGCAACATGCCGCCTTTAACGTGGCTGCGGGTGCAGTAGATGCCGTCGACTAGCGAGGTAGCGGCGTCAACAACAATGAAGATACCGAAAATGATGGTCAAAAGCCCCATTACCAACGGTGCCTGCGTTATGCACAGCAAGCCGCACATGACCAGGGCAATGCCCATGACCATGGAGTAACCCGAAAGGACGGGGCCGTAGATGAATACGCCTGCCACGGCTGCAATGCCGGCGCAGATAAGAAGCACGCCTGAAATCATGCAGATAACCGCCCCCGATGAAGCGGGCACCGCAACCAAGACAATTCCCATGATGATGGCCAATACAGCCATAATAGTGTTGTCGATAGCGATTGTTCTAAGGATTCCGCCTTTTCTTCTTGAAGTGCTCATTGCTACTCCTTTCTCGAAAATCGGGCCTTGCCGAAAAGCAAGTCCTGTGTTCGTGAGCATTGACTAATACTCACGGTGGCCCTGCTTTACACTATGCATTATCGGTCGATTTCGTAAGATAATCAATTACCATCATCAGGCTTTTTGTCCATTTGTTTTCTTGTCGCTACGTTGTGTTTGCGGACACCCAAGGTCCGTGGCGAGCAATTTCGATTGCTTCGGTTAATCGAGTGGCATGTTGTTGAAAAAAGCCCCTGAATTCGAAGTTGCGGCAGGTTGGAAGTAGGTGGGGCGCGCAAAGTGGAGTATTTTTCGACAACAAATGATTCCCTAGAAAGTTTGAATTTATAAAATACCAGTTCATAACTATACACTATTGAGGTATATTGCAATGTTGGGTAGTCGCTAAGGATTTGACCTACTTCCAACTTGTTGCAACTTCGAGTTTGGCCCTGTTTTTTTAACAACATGGACAGCAATGGAGTGCCATCGCGTGTGAAGCGCTGTAAGCGAAAGCGATGACAGCAGAATCGCGGCGAATTGTTGACAAAAGGTGGGGTAATTTGGCAACATAGCGCGCGGAAGGAGGCGTTGTTATGCCTGTTCAATCAGTATCCGATACCGCACAAGACATTCTTCGACCTTATCGGGGGACAAAGGATGCGGAGCTTATCACGTTTAAGGGAAAAGGCCACGATTATGGTCTGTTTGTCGCGGAGTCGAAGAATGTGATAGAGCGCGCGTTGGCTGCCGGTTGCTCTGTGCAGTCCCTTTTTGTGGAGGCGCATTGGGCAACGCATGAGCGTGCGTTGATGGAGCGCGTTGCCGCGCAGTACCCCGATGTTCCTCAGGTAATTGCAACACACGAAGAGTTCCGCCGGGTCACAGGATACGAAACAACGCGCGGCGCCTTAGCGTGCTTCGTCCGTCCTGCGCCTTTGGATCCTGTGGTGTTGCTTAAAAACGCGCATCGTGTGGCAATTTTGGAGGACATTACGAACTATACGAATATCGGCGCGATCTTTCGCAGTGCCGCTGCATTGAAAATTGATGCCGTGCTGCTTACGCCTTCTTGCCACGATCCCCTGTTCCGCCGTGCGTCGCGCGTATCCATGGGAACGGTGTTCCAAGTTCCATGGGCGCGCATTGGCCGCAAGAGCGATTGGGCGGAAGACGGCTGTGCGCTTTTGCATGAGCACGGTTTCAAAACGGCGGCATTGGCACTGGTGGACGACAGTCTTTCATTGGATGATCCTGCTTTGAAGGAATGCAATCGACTAGCGTTGGTGTTGGGAACCGAGGGCGATGGATTGCGCCAAAGTACGATTGCGACCTGCGATTATACGGTGAAAATACCTATGCGCGAAGGTGTTGATTCCTTGAACGTTGCCGCAGCAAGTGCTGTTGCATTTTGGGAGCTACGCGTGCGATAGCGTTGGGCGTCTGACCAGCAGCGTAGTGCTTGCGCTTCGTTGTTGGCGCCGCTTCGCCGTGGGCGCTTGCTCTTGCATTGCGATTCATGCCGCGCATCGTTGCTTTCTTCTGGCCTGCTATTTGGAATTGCGCGGCATCTCGTGCTCTCTTGTTGTGAAAACGCCCCTGGATTCGGGCAGATTGACGATAATCGGTGGTTGGATGCTCCGAAAAGCGCCCTTTTGGACGGGTCGAATCGATAAACGAAAATCGTTTTTTACATAACACCAGATCAGAGAAATGTATCGATTCGATGGCAAAGGCTTGGTCGTGCAACTAGCGGGTCCAGCGAAGCTTGTACCACCGATTATCGTCGGTTTGCTCGAGTTTGACCCCGATATTTCAACGAGCACTTGCGTTGCCCGCATTTTAGGATTGCGGTTCGGTAACGCGTCTTGCGTTTCCGTGCCAAACTGTACCCCTTCCGCTAGAATAGCCACCCATGGGAAAAATCATTGACATGGGCAAGCATTTCACTACCGGCAACTTGCTGCGCTATGCCGCACCAAGTATGGCGATGGTCCTGTTCACGAGCATCTATGGCATTGTGGACGGTTTCTTCATTTCCAATTACGCGGGGAAAACGGCATTCGCGGCCGTCAATTTGATCATGCCGTTCATTATGATTCTGGGCACGCTGGGTTTCATGATGGGTACGGGCGGCGGTGCCATTGTTGCGCAGACGCGGGGCAGCGGCGATGACGCGAAAGCGAACAGCTATTTCAGTACCATCATTTGGTTTTCTCTCGCGGCGGGCTTAACGCTTGCTGTTATCGGCGCGATTTTCATGGAACCGGTTGCTCTTGCTCTGGGTGCAAGCGCCGATATGCTGAGCGACTGCGTGCTGTACGGCCGCATCAGCATGATTTCGCTCGCGTTCTTCATTTTGCAATTCGCGTTCCAGCCCCTTTTTGCTACGGCGGGCAAGCCTCATCTGGGCTTTGTCATTACGGTGGCAAGTGGCGTGACTAACATCATTCTTGACTGGCTGTTAGTGGGTGTTCTTGGGTGGCAAGTCGTAGGCGCTGCAAGTGCAACCGTGGCCTCTGAGCTTTTAGGTGGCATTGTTCCGCTGGTCTATTTCTTGAGTTCGAACAGCAGCTTCCTTCGTTTGGGAAGGCCGCGCGCGGATTGGCGTCTTTTGGGCAAGGTGTGTGTCAACGGTTCGTCTGAAATGATGTCGATTATTGCTTCGAGCGTTGTCGCTATGCTCTACAACTTTCAGCTTATGGCATATTTGGGCGAAGACGGCGTTTCCGCGTACGGCGTAATCATGTATGCAGGCATGATTTTCGGTGCGGTGCTGCAAGGTTATTGCATGGGCACGGCGCCGCTTATGAGTTATCAGCATGGTGCGCAAAACGGGAAGGAAAAGCGCAGCTTGTTGCGCCACGCCTTTGCGATAACAGGTGTCATGGGCCTTACGATGTTCGTGCTGGCGCAGCTTTTTGCCCCCGGTCTTGCCCAGCTGTTCGTGGGATATGACCACGAACTCTACGACCTGACCGTTCATGCGTTCCGCACCTATGCGCTGTGCCTGCTTTTCGTTTATTTCTCGCTGGTTGGTTCATCGACGTTCACTGCACTGGGAAATGGCCTGATTAGCGCTGTGATTTCGTTTGGCCACACGCTGGTGTTCGAATGCGGCGCGGTTTTGATTCTGCCGGTTCTTTTCGGCATCGATGGCATTTGGTATGCCATTTTCGTGGCGGAAGTTGCGTCCACTATTCTGGTTATCTTCTTCCTGTGCCGCCTTGGACGCCGCTATGACTTGCGTCCGTTTTTCAAAGAGAAGAAGTGAGCGCCATGCGTCAGGAAGCGTTTCGGTTCGTAATGAACAAGTGCTCGCAATGCGTTGGCAAGGCGCATTGCGCAAGTTGCGGAGAAGACCTGGTGGAGTTATTGTCGCTTGTTAATGGAATTGAGCGCGTAGAAATCGATATGAAGAAGCGCTCAATGTCGGTTTGCTATACTTTCGACGAATCCGATTTAGAGGACGAGCTGGAAGAGCGCGGTGTTTTTCGGCTGTAGGTTTACGAGTTGCAAAAGATGCGCGGTCGCAATGGCGCATGACCGAAAAAAGCGCGCGTCAAGACGGCGCATTGTCCTTCGCGAGTAATTTTGAGAGAGGCTAAGAGAAGTTATGGATATGCGTATCACGTATTATCGTTGCCAGACCTGTAAAGAGCAAGTGCATTGCGATGGATGCGAAAAACTGCTGGTCAAACAGCTGTCAGAAGAACCTGGAATCCAAAACGTACAGGTGAACATGACGGCGAAAACGTTGTCGCTGGATACCACGCTTGATGCGGACACCTTGGAAGAAGTGCTGGAGGACGTTGGCTTGTATTGCGCCTAGCGCACGAACGCAGCAGTAGGTCTTGCGCCTGCATTCGCACCTGCCGAGCCCAAGGCTTCGACCACGCATGATGTCGTGCGCAGTCTAGCTCTATTAGGAAATAACACGAACGTTTTGTTTCCTATTGATAAATATTCGCCCGCTTGTTCGCCTCGTCGCGCGCTTTGCAGTAGCATAGCTCTTGTAGAGTAGAGAGGTGTGTCATGGCTATAGAAAGATATCTTGTTCATCGCGTAAGCTTCGATCGCGGCGTTAAGCTTCCTGTTCTGGATGGTCGTTTCGGCGTTTCCATGAAGGACGATCAAACGATGGTGTTTGATGACGTTGCGGAAGCCGAAGCGTTTGTTCGTGCTCTTTCAAGAGCTATTGCCGCCTACAAAGGCGAAGAATAAATCCCAAGAAAAACAAATGATAAGATGAAAACGGGGGATGCCAGCTGGACGTCCCCCGTTTCGTTGTCGCCTTCGCTTGCGTGGTGCTGTCATCGCTTTTGCGCGCGTTGCGTGCGAGCCCACCACGCTGCGCGACGCTAGTTGCTCTTTGCAAATGCCGCTTTAATCTCGGCAATGTAAAGGCGATGCTGATCTTGCGTGGTGTACCAACGCTCCCATAAGGCGCTGTCCTTGTAGCATTCGCGGGGAAGCTCCTGCTCGCAAATCTTCTCGCAAACAAGAACCAGACGCGATTCCTCAATGAACGGCGTGTGCACGTGTTCGCCCAGGCCGATTTTCTCATCGTGGGTCAAATCAACGCCGCACCAGCCGGTGTGCAGGCCAGCTGATTCGATTTTATGCGGGTCATCCCAGCCATGCGCTGTACCCAGATACGTTTTCGCCTTGTCGTGCTCATCGCCCAGAAAATCAACGGTGAACAGGGGTTCTTGATCCATCAGGTGGCGAGAGTAGCGGTACTTTTCACCACGCACCACTACAAACGCTACAGGCGCGTTCCACATAACGCCCAAGCCGCCCCACGCAGCCGTCATGGCGTTTGCACCCGTGGTGGGGTTGCCCATGACAAGCTCCATGTAGTCTTTGCCAATGGCCTTGAACACGTTTTCCGTAAGATCCCAGGGGTTAATCTCGTCAAATCCTTTAAGCTTTTTAACCACAATGTCTCCTAACTTTGAAACGGTGAATGCAACCTGAATTATACGTGCTGTTCGGTATTCCGTGCGTTCAAGGTATACTTTATTCAGGATAAAAATAGGGAAGTTGTTCGAAAGGCATGTAAATGCGCGAATTGAAAATCAAGGGAATCTATCGGCATTTCAAGGGCGATTTGTATCTTGTCGAGGACGTTGCGCGTCATTCGGAGACCGATGAAGAGCTTGTTGTATACCGAAAGCTTTACGGCGATTGTTCCTTGTGGGTTCGTCCGCTTGAGCTTTTCTTGTCCGAAGTTGATCACGAGAAGTACCCCGAAGTTGAGCAGCGTTATCGTTTCGAGTTGCAAAACATTCCGAGTGTAGCTCATAAAGACTAAACGTCGCAGTCGCGCTCGTTACGGCTTTGCCAGGTATTCCTGTAGCGCGCTCCATGTCTCCATGGCCTGTTCGTAGCCTTGTCCGTACAAGTCGAGCAGCTTTTCGGGGTCGCGTTCCATATGGTCGATTTCCACGGCTTTCTGTGGACGAATAAGGAAGATGTTGCCTTCGTCTGCTTCGCGTTGCAGACGGCGGTACAGGCGGTTGTACTCGTAGTGGCGGTATTCCACGCGCTCGCAGAAATACGGGTAGTCGCCGTAGGCGGTACGCATGAGCGCCATGAGCTTGTTAGGTTGCTTTTTGTAGTTAGCGGCTTGCGTAAGCACCACAATCTGCTTTTTTGTTCCCGTGGCCAGCGAATAATCCAGCGGCACGCTATCGCAAGGTCCGCCGTCGAGCAGCTTTTTGCCATCGACTTCCACGATTTGGCTCACAAGCGGCATGCTCGAAGTGGCAATAAGATACGGCGTGTCCTTTTCGTAATCCGTGATTTCGTGATAATCCGCCTCGCCCGTTTCCAAATTGCTGCTCACGGCAACAACGTGGACGGGGGAGTCGTTGTAGGCGGCGGGATCAAGCGGATCAAGTTCGTGCGGCACTTTGTCAAAGGCAAAGTCGCGTCCATACGCATTGCCAGTAAGGGCGAAGCTTTTCATGGACAGGTAACGCGGGTCGTCGCAGTATTTCAGGTTCAGGAAACAGCTGCGGCCCAAAAGACCCGCCGCATAGCATGATCCGGTGAGCGCGCCGGCCGATGTTCCTACGATGAGCTGCGGAAAGAACTTCTTTTCCATCCAGAAATCAAGAACACCTGCGGTGAATTGACAGCGCATGGCTCCGCCTTCAAGCACTAGATTGCACGGGGTAATGGTGGCACCCAGCCAAGCAGGAGTTTGGTAGCGATACGTTTTTTCGCCCGTTGTTTCGCTTGATGTTGCGTTTGCGGTGGCGATGGGCTCATTTTGTTCGGAGGTCTGCATGGCGTGCTCCTGTCTTTTTGTCTGTAACGCAAGCGTGACGCTTGTTGTTCGTGCGTCATTATAGCTTGCCGGCGCAGCTCTTCGCGCGAAAGGAATGTGCATTATGCCGAATCTGTTGCCACACCGTAGGATTGCCGCAAGGTAAACTGCTTGTAAGGGAATACAATGGAGTTGTGATTGCGCATGCGGAAAGCTGTTGCAGCGTGTTCGTGCTGGGACCGTGTGGCGGCGTCTTGATTTTGACGCGCATGGACAATTTTATTCAGACCAAATAATATTTCAGGAGGCAGTTATGGTTGAATCAATCACGTCTCAGCAATTCAAGGATTCCGTTCTTTCGGGAAAAGGTCGCATTCTGGTGGATTTTTCTGCCGTGTGGTGCGGTCCGTGCCGCATGCTTGCGCCACTCGTGGATCAGCTGGCGGAAGAGAAAGCCGGCCAGCTTACGGTGTACTCTGTTGATGTGGACGTTTGCCCCGATGTTGCGGGTGCGTTCGGTGTGAGTGCCGTTCCCACGCTTATTTTGTTCGAAGACGGCAAGCCGCTGCGTCAGACCATGGGTGCGCAGCCTATCGAGCGTCTGCGCGAGTTCGTGGAGGCATAAGCCCTTCTGGTTCTTTAATCTTGCTTTGCAAATCTCACGAACTTGCTGTTTATTACGTGGATTTGAAGGGTCTAGTGAAATCGGGTCGCTCGCGCGCATTTCTTTACGGATGGAATCTGCTACAATATATGGTTGCAAAAATCGAGCGCCTACGATGGGGCGCGTTTCACGAGCATATGACATTTAAGGAAGATATCCATGCGCGATAAGCTTGAGAAGATAATTTCTGCCTTCGAGGACCTTGAGGCCAAGATGGGCGACCCGGACGTTCTGTCCGACCAAAAAGAATACAATCGCCTGGCGAAAGAATATGCCACGCAGCGTCCTTTGGCGGAGCGCGCGGCCGATTACATTCGCGCGTGCGATGACCTGGAAGAAGCAAAGCTCATGCTTTCCGATCCAGACATGAAGGAATTCGCGCAGGAGGAAATCGCCTCTATCGAAGAGAGCCTTCCCGCTATCGAGGAAGACATCAAGTTCATGCTTATTCCCAGTGATCCGGCAGATGAAAAAGACATTATCGTTGAGATTCGCGCTGCGGCAGGTGGCGACGAAGCCGCTATCTTCGCGGGCGATCTGTTCAAGATGTACGATCGTTTCTGCTCGTCCCAGAAATGGAAGATCGAGATGCTGGACGCTTCTCCCTCGGACGCGGGCGGTTACAAGCAAGTCGAATTCAAGGTTAAGGGCGACAAGGTTTATTCCGTGATGAAGTTCGAGTCGGGCGTTCATCGCGTTCAGCGCGTGCCGAAGACGGAAAGCCAGGGCCGCATTCAGACGTCTACCGCAACGGTTGCCGTTCTGCCCGAAGCCGACGAAGTTGATATCGAGATCAACGAAGCAACCGACATCCGCGTTGACGTGTTCCGCGCCGGCGGCCCCGGTGGTCAGTGCGTTAACACTACGGACTCTGCCGTGCGCATCACGCACCTTCCTACGGGTTTGGTCGTGCAGTCTCAGGACCAGAAGTCGCAGCTGCAAAACAAGATTGCGGCTATGGCTGTCCTGCGTGCTCGTTTGTACGAGAAGATGCTGGCCGAGCAGCAGGCAGAAGAAGGCGCTCAGCGTTTGGCACAGATTGGTACGGGTGCGCGCGCAGAGAAGATTCGCACGTACAATGCCCCGCAGGACCGCGTGACCGACCACCGCATTGGTTTTAACAGCACATACAACAGCGTTTTGCTGGGTGATGGCTTGCAGGATGTCATTACGGCCTTGCAGGCAGCCGATCGCGCGCGCAAGCTAGAAAGCTCAATCAACTAAGCTTTTTCAATCGTTTCATTCGGGGAAGTCGCGAAACGGCGGCTTCCCGTTTTTTATGCAAGGGGGTTGGCGGTGCCCGATTTGTGGACGATACGCACAACATTGGAATGGACCCAGGGGTATCTGGAGCGCAAGGGGGATACGAACCCGCGCTTGTCCGCGCAATGGCTCCTTTCTGCGGTTACGGGTTTGTCGCGTGTGCAGATTTACGCCGATTATGACAAGCCGCTTTCGCATGCCGAGCGCGATGTGTTGCGCGAATACGTGACGCGTCGCGGTGCGGGCGAGCCGCTTCAGTACATCGTGGGCGAAGTGGGATTCAGGCACATTGACGTGAAGGTGCGCAAAGGCATTTTGATTCCGCGCCCGGAAACAGAAGTGCTGGTCAGTGAAGCACTTGCTGCCCTGCCGTCAGATGAGTCGTTTTTGGCAGCCGATATTTGCACGGGAAGCGGCTGCATTGCGTGCTCGCTTGCGTATGAACGCCCCGAATGCCGTGTTGTTGCAACCGATATTTCTGCCGATGCGTTGGAGCTTGCGCGTGAAAACGTGGAAAACCTTGGGCTTGACCAGCGTGTTTCGCTTTTTCAGGGCGACTTGGGCCAAGCGGTGCCTGTTGAGTTTGTGGGTACGTTTGACCTGGTTATCTCGAATCCCCCTTACATTCCTACCGCCGTTTTGGACACGCTTGATAGGGAAGTGACTGCTTTTGAGCCCGCATTGGCGCTTGATGGCGGCGCGGATGGCTTGGAGCTGTTCCGTCCGCTTACTCAGTGGGCGGCACGTGCGCTGAAGCCAGGTGGCGTGTATGCCGTTGAGCTGCATGAAACGTGTCTTGAGCAGGCAAAAGAAATTGCGTTGCAGAACGGATTCGTGCAATGCGAAATTGTGCATGATCTTGCGGGAAAACCGCGCATTTTGTTGGCGCGCCTTGCTGGTTGAGTGGTTGCACGATTGGCTGTGTGTCTGGTTGAGTGATAGAATAGGTGGGTTACTCCGCTTGATGTTTCGGTCGCTTTATGCGTTTCAGGCTGGCAATTGTTCGCACCTGCGTAAGCCCTGTTGGGCGCGTGTTAAGCCCGCGGGGGCGGGTACCAGAAAGGAATTATGTATGACAACGGATGCATACACATTGAAAGAGAAAATCACGTTCGCGGCGCAGCTCATTCGCACGCGTTTGAATTGTCGCGCGCCTGAAGTGGGCATTGTTTTAGGTTCGGGCTTAGGCCCGCTGGCGGAGCAAATCGAGCAGCCGGTTTTCATTCCCTTTGCGGATGTTCCCTTCATGAAGACCTCGACCTGCATGGGTCATGTGGGACGCTTTGTATGTGGCGAGCTCGGTGGAAAATGCGTTCTTGCCATGCAGGGTCGCCTGCACGGCTACGAGGGCAACACGGCGCAGCAAGTGGCGTTTCCCATTTGGGTTATGCATGAGCTGGGCATTCAAACGCTCATCACCACAAATGCGGCGGGTGCCATCAACGCGTCTTACCATGTGGGTGATTTCTGCATCATGACCGATCACATCAATTTTACCGGTCGCAATCCTATTGTGGGTATCGAGCCCGATCAGATTGCCTTCCGGTTCTTCAGTATGCTTGATGCGTATGATCCCGAGCTGCGTGCTTTGACGCAAAACATTGCCGATAGGGAAGGTATTCCCGTTCATCAGGGCGTTTACCTGGGGCTTTTGGGGCCAAGCTTCGAAACGCCTGCCGAAATTCGCGCGTTTCGCGCATGGGGCGCCGATACGGTTGCTATGAGCGTGTGCGAAGAAGTGATTGCGGCACGCCATGTGGGCATGCGCGTTTTGGGCATGTCGCTTTGCAGTAATATGGCGTGCGGTGTTGAGAACGCTTCGCCGAACGACGTTGAAGTGTTCGAAGTCGCGAATGCGCGCTCTGCTGATTTTTGCAAGCTTATCACGTGCGTTGTTGCGGAAATGAAGTAGACGCTCGCAGACGCTTGAGCGATAGTCTTTTGCAATAAGAGGAGAAATGATTTGGGGCGTCTCCGCTGAGGCGCCCCAAATGGTAAAGACAATCAACTAGAAGCAGCTTTAGGTGTGGGGATTACTCCACGCCTTCTTTTATAAGCTGGTCGTAGCAACGCGCGAACGTGTCGCAAACATAAGCAAGCTCTTCATCGGTCATGCGCGTGTTCAGCGGCAGCGTGATTTCGTTAGCGAAATGCGCATACGCATTGGGATAATCTTTGATATCGAAACCCAGATTCGCATACGCGGAAAGCAGCGGCAGCGGCTTGTAATGGACGTTTGTGCCCACGCCTTCTTCTGCCATGCGCTGAATGAGCAGATTGCGGAACTCCATGGATTTTCCCGTAAGGCGCGTAATCATCAAGTGGCCCGACGAATGCTTCTGTTCGGTGTAATGGTCAAGAAACTCCAGGTCGTATGCGGAAAGCTTCTCTTCATACGCTTCGATCATCTGCTTGCGGCGCTCAAGCATGCCCGGGTAGCGACGCAGCTGAGCCAACCCGATAGCAGCCTGGATGTCGGTCATGTTGCACTTGTAACCGGGAAAGACCACGTCGTATTCCCATGCGCCCGCTTTGTTTTTGCTCAGCGCGTCTTTGCTTTGCCCGTGCAGCTGCATGAGCATGGTCTCATGATAGAACGCGTCGTTATCAAGGCCGGGAATCGCACGCCAAGAAAGCGCGCCACCTTCTGCGGTGGTGAAGTTCTTCACGGCATGGAAGCTGAACGTGGAGAAGTCGGCGATGTTGCCCGCCATGGTTCCCTTATAGCTTGCGCCCAGCGCGTGAGCGTCATCGGTGATAAGGATCACGCGATCGAAAAGCTCTTGCTTGGAATCTGCTTTCGGGTGCCACAAGTTCTTTTTCTGCTCCAGAATGTCATAGATGCGGTCGAAGTCACACAGCGTTCCGCCCAGGTCAACAGGGATAACCGCCTTCGTCTTGCTGGTGATGGCGGCGCTCATGGCATCGTAATCCATCTCAAAGGAATCGCTTTGGATGTCAACGATAACGGGAGTTGCCCCCACGTGAACAATGGGCGAGGCAGAAGCAGTGTACGTGTACGCGGGCACAATGACTTCATCGCCCGGGCCGATTTCAAGCAGGCGCAGGATTGATTCCAGCGCACACGTAGCGCTAGAAAACGTTGCAAGCCCTGCTGCTCCCGTGTAGTCACGCAGTTGACGTTCGAGTTCTTTTGTCTTGGGGCCGGTGGTAATCCAGCCGCTTTTCAACGTGTCAACAACTTCGTTTATCTCGTCTTCGGAAATATCGGGGGGAGAAAAGGGAATGTTCATTTTTACACTCATGGAAATCCTCCAATCGGCGGTGGGCGCGGTGCCCTTTAGTTCGAACTTCATATTATGCGCCATTTTTCGCATTATGGGCCGTTGTGGGCTTTTATCCACAAAAGTGTGTTTGTCGCTTGGTAGAAATGCCGCTTGGTAAGGTTGCTTGCGGCGGGGAGTTTGCTGCGTCGTGCTCGGGGATGTGTTCAAGGGCGTGTCGTTCCGTAATCCCGCCGCCCGCGGCGCAGGGACTTACCGCGTCTCGCTCAAGCAGCGTGCTTGATCCTTCGTGGCGCTCAAAAAATGAAAACTATTTGAAACAATGGCACGGTATCATACCAAACGATAATGTGTATATGCCATAATAGCGTTTATGCAGCGCAAGGTGGCTTTTGAAGGGCATAAGCCCGAGTTTCAGGAGGCATGAGATGTCTGATCTTCAGCGTGATTTCGTTATTAAAACCATCGAGAACCGTGATGTTCACTTCGTTCGTTTCTGGTTTACCGATGTGCTGGGAACCATGAAGTCTTTTGCCGTTATTTCAAGTGAGCTGGAAGATGCGTTCGAACGCGGCATGGGCTTCGATGGCAGCTGCATTGAGGGTTTCGGCCGCGCGGGCGAAACGGACATGTTGGCGTTTCCGAGCCCCACCACGTTCCAGATTCTGCCGTGGCGCCCCGACAGCAATGCGGTAGGACGCATGTTCTGCAACGTGTGCACGCCCGATGGCGAGCCGTTCAAGGGTGATCCTCGCTATGTTCTGAAGAAGATTTCCTGCAAGGCGCAAGAGATGGGTTTTGTATCAAACATGGGCCCCGAACTGGAGTATTTCTATTTTAAGAGCCCCGATGCCCCCGAGCCGCTTGATCGCGGTGGCTTATTCGACTTAACGTCGCTTGACTCGGCGACCGACTTGCGCCGCGACACCATTATTACGCTGGAGAAGATGGGCATTCCCGTTGAATACTCCCATCACGAGCGCGGTCATTCGCAGCATGAGATCGATTTGCGTTTTACCGATGCTGTGTCTATGGCAGATGCCGTTATGACGTACAAGCTGGTTGTGAAAGAGATTGCGCTTAAGCACGGTGTGTATGCTTCGTTTATGCCGAAGCCCATGGCCGACCAGCCGGGATCGTCCATGCATGTGCACCAGAGCCTGTTCGATCTGGATGGCAACAACGTCTTCTTCGACGCGTCCGACCCCTTGGGGTACAACCTTTCTGCTACGGCAAAGCACTACATTGCCGGCATTTTGAAATACGCTCCTGAGTTCTGCCTGGTCACGAACCAGAACATCAATAGCTACAAGCGCTTAGTTGTTTCTGCAAATGATTCAGCGATGCTTACCTGGTCGCGCAGCAACAGCGCTTCGATTGTGCGTATTCCTGGGTATCGCCCCGAAAGCGAGCAAGATGCGCGCATCGAAGTGCGCAACCCCGACCCCGCTGCGAACCCGTATTTGGCGTTCGGCGTTATGCTGGCGGCTGGTTTGCGCGGTATCGAGGAAGAGCTTGAGCTTGCTGCTCCTGTCGAGGCGGGCGCGCAGCTTCCGCGTGATAGGCATGCGCTGGCGAAAATGGGAATCGGCACGCTGCCCGAGAGCCTGGGCGAGGCGATTGACCTGTTCGAGGCATCGGACTTCATGCGCGAAACGCTGGGAGAGCACATTCACAGCTATCTTATTGAGCATAAGCGCGCGGAATGGGAAGAGTACCAGAGCCGCATCTCTCAATGGGAACTCGATCGATATTTGGCGGTGTTGTAAATGCAGCGGAAAAATGTGATTTTCATTGCCGACAGCCTTGATAACGCCCGTGTGTTCAAAACGGCGCTTACTGGTCTTGATGTGGATATCGCAAGCGGCTCATCGGCGCAGCTTCAGCGACTTTTGCAGCAGCATCCTGATTATGACCTGGTCATTTTTGAAGCCACGAACGATTCGGGCGAAAAAATGGCGCAGGTGGAAAAGATGCTTTCCCACGAGGGAAGCGGGGCTTTGCTTGTTATTGTGAGCCAAGAGCGTCTGAATGATTTCCGCTTTCCGGTGCAGGTGAAAAGCGATTTCGTGGTGCAGGGCGCATCGGTCGAAGAATGTTCGGCGCGTATTCGTCAGCTTCTGTGGCCGGGCAACGAGACCGCTTCGTCGGATTATCTGACGGTTGATAATATGACCATCAACTTGGCCACCTACCAGGTGAAAGTAAACGGCGAGCCCGTTGATTTCACGTATCTTGAATATGCGCTCCTTGCGTTTTTGGTTACGCACCCCGGGCGCACGTATTCGCGCGATGCGCTGCTGCGCCGTGTGTGGGGCTTCGATTACTATGGCGGCTCCCGTACTGTTGACGTGCATGTTCGTCGCGTGCGCGCGAAGCTGGGCCCCGAGCTTTCTCAGCGCTTGGAAACCGTGCGCGGCGTGGGCTACTTGTGGAATTCGTAAGTGTTGCCGTGGATGCCGCTGTGGAGACGGCTATAGAGGCGGTTATGAAGGCAGAGTGAGCCCTAAGGCCAAGGTCGAAAGCTTGCTCTGTTCGCGACCGCCGCGCATGTTTGCAGCTAAGATATTGTACCGATTGTAGTGCCGTGCATCGGGCGTGTGCTTTGCGCCGGGCGCACGGCATTTTGATGTCATGCAGTTGTGGACACTCTGGGCGCGCAACCAACTTGTCAATAGGGGGACGGGTCCTGCTGGGGTATACTCTCTAATCGAGCAATCGAAGGAGTAATCATGCCTAAAACCGTAGCAGTCATTGACGGCAATTCCCTTATGCACCGAGCTTTTCATGCAGTGCCTCCCACTATGAACGCACCCGATGGAACACCCACGAATGCGGTGTTTGGGTTTTTCAGCATGCTGCTGAAATTCATCGATGAAAGTCAGCCTAACGCGATCATCTGCGCTTTTGATGCGGGAAAACCGCAGTTTCGTATACAGGCATTGGAGCAATACAAAGCGCAGCGTCCTCCCATGGACGATGACTTGCGTGTGCAATTCCCCGTGGTCGAAAAGCTTCTTGAATCAATGGACATTCCCATTGTGAAAATGCCTGGCTGGGAAGGCGACGACATTTTAGGAACCGTTGCTGCGCGCGATGAGGCGCTTGGCTTCAAAACGCTGCTGCTTACGGGCGATAAAGATGCCTGCCAGCTGGCAAGCGAGCTTACGAGCATCGTTTCCATGAAAAAAGGCGTTACGGATATCGTGGTTATGGGCCCTGCCGAAGTTGCAGAAAAATACGGCGTTGGTCCTGAACTCATTCCTGATTATCTAGGCCTTATGGGCGATAGTTCCGATAACATCCCCGGTGTTCCCGGCATTGGCCCGAAAACCGCCACGAAACTTCTGCAACAGTTCGGCAGTATGGAAGGCATCTACGAAAACCTTGATAAGCTCAAGGGCAAACAGCTCGAAAACATACGCGACAATAAAGATGCCGCGTTCGTAAGCAGGCAAGTTGCGACTATTGTGCGCGATGCGGATTTGGATATTGACCCTGAAACCGTTGAGTTTCCCAGCTACACGGCAGAGGCGGTGCAAGCGGCGTTCGGCGAGATTCGCTTGCAGGCGCACTTGGGTCATGTTCTGCGCTACATTGATTCCGAGGTGCCTGCGGTTCCTGCGTTCAAGGTCGCCGTTGAAGAGCCCTTGCTGGGAAATGCTGCGCGCACCCTTTTCGGGAAATGCTTGGATAATGGCGATGAGCTGGCTCTTTGCGTTGAGAAAAGGGAGGCGGAAACGCTTTTTGATGAAGAGAAGCTGATTATCGGTTTTGCCTGCGAAGAAGGACGCGGCTACCTGGATTCTCCCGAGTGCTCCGATTTGCTTGCGCGTGCAATTCAGCAGGGAAATCTTGTTTGCGAAGATTTAAAGCAGCTCATGCATTTCGTTTCTCCTGTGGATTCATCGTTGCCGTCACTGGTGAGCGTTGATGATCTTTTGAACTGCAAGGCGTTTGACCTGGGGCTTGCAGGCTATGTTTTGAATTCGTCTGCCCAGAAGTATGGCTTAGAGGATTTGTTGCAGCGTCACATGAATTGCTTGCTGCCCGAGCCGGAAGACCTTTCGCCCGAAGGGTGCTTCGCTTTGCGCGCCGCCGTTTGTTTGGCGCTTAAGCAGCCGCTTTTGGACCTTATGGACGAAGCGGAGAACAGCTCGGGATATTTCGATATCGATCTTCCGTTGGTCAGCGTGCTGGCTATTTTGGAGCGCAACGGCGCCGCGCTGGATGTTCCGCGCTTGCAGCAGCTGGGTGCGCAAACGCAAGTTGAGATCGACGAGCTGAAGACGCAGATTTTCCAGCTGGCGGGTGAGACGTTCAATGTAGATTCGCCCAAGCAGCTTGGTCATATCCTGTTCGAAGTGCTGGGTATGGAACCCAAGAAGAAGACGAAGGGCAAGACCGGCTTTTCTACCGATGCCTCCGTTTTGGCGGAGCTTGCCACCGAGCATGAATTGCCCGGGCTGGTGCTGAAATATCGCGAGCTGGCAAAGATCAAGTCAACGTATATCGATGCGTTGCCGCCGCTTCGAGCGGGCGATGGGCTGGTACACACGTCGTTCAACGAGAAAGTGACCACAACGGGGCGTTTGTCTTCATCGGACCCTAACTTGCAAAACATTCCCGTACGTACCGAGTTTGGCCGCAAGATTCGCGAGTGCTTTGTGCCGTTGGTGCCTGATCACGTGTACGTTTCCGCTGACTATTCCCAAATCGAGTTGCGTTTGCTGGCGCATCTTTCCGAGGATGCGGGGTTGATTGCCGCGTTTACGTCGGGTGCGGATTTCCACGCAAGCACCGCCGCGCAAGTTTTCGATGTGCCTATCGAGCAGGTCACACCCGAGATGCGCAGCCGCGCGAAAGCGGTAAATTTCGGCATTGTGTATGGCCAGCAGGCATATGGATTGTCGCAGAGCCTGGGTATTTCGTTCGGCGAAGCGAAGGATATGATCGATAGGTATTTTGCTACGTATCCCCGCGTTCGCACGTATCTGGACGAGACGGTTGAGTTTGCGCGCAAGAACGGATACGCCCAGACTATGTTTGGGCGACGACGCTACATTCCCGAGCTGGCGCAGCGCAATCCCATCCGCAAGCAGTTTGGCGAGCGCACTGCTATGAATCATCCCATGCAAGGAAGCGCGGCCGATATCATCAAAATTGCCATGCGCCAAGTGCAAGAACGCTTGGTAGCGGAAGGATTGCAGGCGCGCGTGATGCTTCAGGTGCACGACGAATTGGACGTGTCGGTTCCGCAAGCGGAGCTTTCCCAGGTGGAGACGTTGCTGAAGAGCGTGATGGAGAACGCGGCAAGCTTACGTGTTCCGCTCAACGTGGACGTTTCCCACGGCGCGAACTGGTCCGAAGCACATTAGTTGTTGACAAATTACCCCACCTTTTGTCAACATTTCGAGCATTTGAGAACCCGAGGTGCCCTGCGCGCTTCGGGTTTTTGCGTCCCTCTGCGGTGCGTAGTCCGGATTAAGGTGCTTCCTGGCGCGATGCCGCCTAACGATGTGGGGGCATGATAAAAACGACCCACTTTTCGGTGGATTTTTTTCTTTGTAGTCGTCAAAAATCGTCGTTTCCCCAGGTCGCAAAAAAGTAAGTCATGGTAAACCCACAGAAAAGTGGGTTGTTTTTATCAGAGTAAGGAAACGCTGCTGGCTTTCGGCAATCCGGGGAGGCGCCCGTCGGCAAGGGCTTGCCTCGCGGCTCCGCTTGGACAATGCTTCATTGCACTAGAGGTCCGCTTAACTTATTCAATGCGTTGCTGTTCCGCTCGACCCTTGCCGGCGGATGCTCCTTTGCCGCATTTCCCTCTTTGGAGCAGGGGATGGATGTTTGTTCCAATTCGTCCATCCGGCGAACGCCCCTAAGGGTCTGCGTGCTGGAGATTTTGTGCGTGTCTAGGGAAACGCTGATTAATTCGCGGCCGACGACGCGCCGCATGCCGCCCAATCTGCCATCCGGCCTGCGGAAATA
>CAKTXN010000005.1 GCA_934630905.1 uncultured Eggerthellaceae bacterium | reverse complement strand
AAAACGAAAGTGTGGCAGACAATGGAAGACGTGCGCGTTGCAATTGTTGGCTTTGGCGGCATGGGAAGCCAATATGCAGAGATTATCGGGACCAATCAGATTCCCGGCTTGAAGCTGACGGGTATTTGCTGCAGAAACAAACCAGGTCAGGAGACAATTCGTCGTTTGTATCCCGAAGTTTCGATTTACGCCAACACCGATGAAATGTTTGCGCGCGATAGCGAATACGACGCCGTTTGCATTGTTACTCCGCACAGCACCCACGCTGAAATTGCCATTGAGTCGTTTCGTCGGGGCAAGCACGTTATGTGTGATAAGCCTGCGGCGGTAGATGTGAGCGAAGCACGTCAAATGCTTGCTGCAAAGCGACCGGACACGGCGTACTCCATGTTGTACTGCACGCGTGAAAACCCTGCTTACGCAAAAGCAAAAGAGCTGGTGGAAAGCGGTTTTGTTGGTGAAGTTACCCGAGCAATCTGGGTTTGCAGCAATTGGTATCGAAGCCCCGCTTATCATCGTAGCTCCAGCTGGCGTAGTAGCTGGGCGGGCGAAAAGGGCGGCTTGCTTATCAATCAGTGCCAGCATTTTATTGATATTTGGCAGTGGATATTCGGCATGCCGAACCGCATTAATGCTTCCGTCGATTTCGGAAAATTCAACGATTTTCTGGTGGATGACTGCGTTGATATGCGTTTGCTTTACCAAGGCGTGACTTCTCCGCACCTTCGTGACCTGCGCGGAAGCATTTTGGCATCAAGCGGCGAAGCACCCGGCGTCAACCGTCTGGAAATTTGGGGACATAAAGGTCTGCTTACCGTTACGGATGGGAAAACCATTACGTTCGACCGCAATGTGCCGGATTCGAAAACCTTCGCGGAAACGAACACGGAAACGTTTGGCGTGCCGGGGTGTGTAAGGGAAGAGATTCCTGTTGAGAAGGCTGATGACCAATATATTCTGCTGTTCAAGAATTTTTCGGACCACGTGCATTTCGGCACTCCGCTTATTGCGGATGGCGAAGACGGCCTGAAGGGGCTTGAGATTGCAAACGCCGCATATCTTTCCGCATGGAACGACACAACTATTACGTTGCCCGTTGACGAAGACGCTTACATGCGGTTCCTCAATGATCGCATTGAGGAAGAGGCGCAGAAGAAGGAAACGCTAGCTCGGTAGCTTTTTTGTCGGCGTTTTCCCAATGAAAGCGAAGGAAGAGGACGGACGGTATTCCGCTGTATAACGCAGCGTGAAGGGCGAAAGTTGTCAAGCGGGGTGCGCAACACAGCGTTTCTGCGTCCCTTCCGTTCGATTTACGTTTGATTACTGCGAGTTTTCATTGAATAGACGGCCGATTTCATTCATAATCAGTCATGTCATAAACACATGCCTTTATGTGTTTCAGCTCAGGTGTCAAGAAAGACGCCTACACGTCCAAAGGAGTTTCTATGGTGAAGACTCAGGTTTCAAGGCGCACGTTCCTTGCGGGCTCTATGGTTTCCGCAGGCGCAATCGTGGCCGGGTTGTCCGCTTGCGGTTCTTCGAGCAGCTCTTCTGCTTCCGCTTCGGCTTCCGCTGCATTTGAGGGTGGCGGTACCATCACCGCTGGTATTGCTTACACGACCTCCAATGCTTACACTCCCGTTGGCGTAAGCGCTGCTGCCGTTATGGCTGCTTACTGCCACTGCTGCGAGGCTCTGTACGATCTTGATTACGCGAACGGCAACGCTCCTTACGCTGCTTTGGCTGCAGGTGATCCGGTTAAGGTTTCCGATACCGAATACACCATTGATCTGCGTGCCGATGCTAAGTACTACGACGGTTCTGCGGTTACCGCTGCCGACGTAAAGAACGCCATCGAAGTTGAAATGGCAAACGACACCTATAAGTCCTTCCTGCTGTTCATCAAGGAAGTTCAGACCACCGATAAGGGTGTTAAGATTATCACGAACTATCCTGCCGAGGGTCTGCTGAAGCAGCGCTTGGCTTTGTGCCGTGTGTTCCCGGCTGCTACCGATGCTGCTGACCTTGACAAGGGTATCTTCCCGACCTCTGGTCCTTGGAAGATCACTGCTTGCAACTACGACAAGGGCGGCGCTGTTGAGTTCGAGCCCAACGACAAGTACAACGGCTCCAAGCCGGTCAAGGCTGCTAAGATGCACTGGGATATTCTGAACGACGACACCACGCGCACCACGTACTTCACCGACAAGACCTCTCTTGCCATGGAGCTTGTACCTGCTGCCAACATTGACTTGATTAAGAATGCTGGCGCTACGGTTGAAACGCTTGACTCCTTCGCATTGTGCTTCTTGCAGTTCAACACCACGAAGGCTCCGTTCAATGACAAGCGCGTTCGCCAGGCTCTGTTCTATGCAATCGACATTGAGAAGCTTATCTCCAATCAGATGGCTGGCATGGCTGCTGCTCTGAAGAGCTTCCTGCCCGAGAGCTTCACGGGTTATCATCAGGCTTCCACCGTGTACACTTATGACCCCGAGAAGGCAAAGACCCTGTTGGCTGAAGCTGGCGCTTCCGATTTGAAGCTTGAACTCATGGTGAATGATCGTTGGCCGAAGGACCTGGCTCCGCAGATCAAGGAGAACTGGGATGCCATTTTGGGCACCGATGCTGTTACGCTGAACGTTTGCGAAGTCAACTGGGCAACCATGAACAACTCCGATGAAGCAACGTACGACGTGCTGTTGACTCCGGGCGATCCTTCTTGCTTCGGCAAGGACCCCGACCTGCTGCTGACCTGGTGGTATGGCGACAACATTTGGACGCGCAGCCGCACCTTCTGGGCCGAGAGCGATCCCGCTAAGTTCGAGGAAATGCAGACCTACCTGCAGGAGGCTCGTACGTCTACGGGCGACACCCAGCAGAAGGCTTGGAACAAGTGCTTCGATCTTATTGCCGAGGAAGTGCCGCTGTATCCGCTGATGCACAAGTCCGTGTCCACCGCTTGGTGGCCTGACAAGTTGCAGGGCTTCAAGCCGGTTTCCACCATCGGCCTGTACTTCTTGGATGCTGACGCTGCTAAATAGTTGCGGTTTGAACCACTGAATGTACGCTGGTAAGGCATAAAAACAAAGAAGGGAGACGGTGCTTTTGGGCACTGTCCCCCTTCTTGTTCTTTCGGGGCGGAAAAACGCGGAAATTGTTTGCGTTGTTGTGTGCGAGTAGCGCGTGAACAAGCGGGTTTATCTTTGCTTCGGAATTAAACAAAAGTGGCGGTTTACCTGGGGAAACAGAAAGACCGCCGCGTTGCCAGAAGGCTTTTGACGCGAGCAAATCATAAGGGTGTTCTCGCCAAGAGCCTTTTTCGGGCTTATTGCTTGAGTAATTGAAAGGAGGAGGGGTGAATAATCTTATCAGGCTTATTGGCCGCCGCTTGGTGGCGCTGCCTATCATGATTATCGGCGTAACGATTCTGGTATTCTTCGTTACGGCGTTGTCACCCATCGACCAGGCCTATACGGTTCTGGGCGAAAATGCAACTGTCGCGCAGGTCGAGGCGTATCGCGAAGCGAACGGCCTGAACGATCCCATTATTGTCCAATACTTCACGTACATGGGCAACTTGCTGCATGGTGATTTGGGTGTGTACGGTGCAACGAAAGCTTCGGTGGCGGATAAGATTGGCCAGGCGCTGCCGGTCACGCTTGAACTTACGTTCGCGGGCTTGGTTATTGCGCTGGTTTTCTCCACTGTTCTGGGCGTGGTGTCGGCCGTGTATCGCGATAAATGGCCCGACCAGCTCATTCGCGTGTTCTCTATTGCCAGCTTGTCCATGCCTTCGTTCTGGCTGGCTGTCTTGCTCATTTTGGCGTTTTTGGGCGTTCTTCCCGTTTCGGGCAACTTGCCGGACTTCTTCCAAGACCCGGCGGGGTGGTGTGCGCGCATGGCGCTGCCGGCTATCTCGTTGGCGGTTCCCGTTATTGGCCAGATGACGCGCGTTATTCGTACCTCCATGGTAGAAGAGCTTGATAAGGGTTATGTGCGCACCGCTATTGGCGCAGGCATTCCCAAGCGCACCGTTATTGCGAAAAACGTGCTGCGTAACGCTCTGATCAGCCCCGTTACCGTTTTGGGCTTGCGTATTGCCCACTTGATTGGTGGCGCGGTGGTTATTGAGGTTATCTTCAACCTGCCGGGCATGGGTATGGCAATCTTGCAGGGCATTCAGGCCAATTACATTACGCTGGTGCAAGGCGTTGTTTTGGTGGTCGCCTTCTTCTTTATTGTCATCAACATTATTGTTGACATGCTGTACATCCTGATCGACCCGCGTATTAGGACGGTGTAGCATGGTTAAGTTTCGTGAAAAGACAACGGCGAAGCTGGAAGCAAATGCGGGCAAGAAGATTCGCTTTGCCCACTTCCGCGCAATGAGCACCATGGGCAAGATTTCGCTTGCGGTGCTGCTGCTTATCATTTTGATGGCCGTAACGGCTAATTTGATTGCCCCTTATGACCCCCTGAAGATTTACACGGCTCGCTTGGCGCCGTGCTCGGACTTCCTGTTCGGTACCGATGACAAGGGCCGCGATGTTTTGTCGCGTATTATGTTCGGTGCTCGCTATTCGCTGACCATCGGCTTGGGCTCCACGGCGCTCGCTTTGGTGTTGGGTTCCATTATTGGTGCTGTTGCCGCCGTTGCGCGCACGTGGATCTCCGAAATCATCATGCGCATTATGGACGTTATCATGTCCTTCCCTGGTATTGCGCTTGCTGCAACTGTAGTTGTTGTTATGAGGCCGTCTATTCCGTCGCTTATTGTGGCGATTGCCATTTTGTACGCGCCGCAGATTGCCCGCGTGGTGCGCGCGAATATCATGAGCGAGTACGGACAAGATTACGTGCGCGCCGCCATTGTTTCCGGCGCAAAAGCGCCGTGGATTTTGGTGAAGCACGTCATGCGCAACTGCTTGGCCCCCATTTTGGTGTTCACCGTGGTGTGCGTGGCCGATGCTATTGTGTTCGAAGCATCGTTGGCATTCATTAGCGCCGGTATTCCGGAACCGACTCCGACCTGGGGTAACATTCTTGCCGATGCGCGCGCGGGCGTTCTTTCCGGTCGTTGGTGGCAGGCGTTGTTCCCGGGCTTGTTCATTATGATCACCACGCTGTGCCTGAACGTTTTGTCTGAAGGCATCACCGATGCCATGGCTGCTGCTCCCAGCGCTCCTGTTGCTGCTGCAGACGACAACCTTGCGGGTGACCGCGAAGCCGACCGCTTGGTGTCCGACCCCAAGTTGGCATATGCTGCCCAGGCTGAAATGCTTGAGAAGCGCCTGAACGCGCTGAAAGAAGTAGAAACGAAGCGTACCGACCGCTTTGTGTCACGCACCGACGTTCCGCCTATTCTGGTAGTCAAGGATTTCTGCATTAAATTCAAGCGTCATGGCGACGTGAACGTGGTTGATCATTTGAATTACGTTGTTCGTCCTCGTCAGACCATGGGTTTGGTGGGCGAGTCCGGCTGCGGCAAGTCGATTTCCACCAGCGCCATTATGGGTCTGCTTGACCCCGCATCCGCTACGATTTCCGGCGAGATCATTTACGACGGCAAGAACATCCTGGAGATGAGCGAAAGCGAGCTGAACCAGATTCGCGGTCGCGAAATTGCCATGATTTACCAGGACTCTTTGAGCGCCTTGAACCCGTCTATGCTGATTAAAGCGCAGTTCAAGCAGCTCACAAGCCGTGGTGGCACGCGTACCGCCGAAGAGCTTTTGGAGTTGGTTGGCCTTGACCCGAAGCGCACGCTTGATTCGTATCCGCACGAGCTTTCCGGCGGTCAGCGCCAGCGCGTTTTGATTGCTATGGCGCTTACGCGCGACCCGAAGATCATCATTGCCGATGAGCCCACTACCGCGTTGGACGTTACCGTGCAAAAGCAGGTTATCAACTTGCTGAATCGCTTGCAGCACGAGTTGGGATTTGCCATGATCTTCGTGAGCCACGACTTGGCGTTGGTGGCCGAAGTTGCGAACTCCATTACCGTTATGTACGCAGGTCAGGTTGTAGAGCAGGGTCCTGTTCGCGAGATTATGACGAACCCCGTGCACGAATACACGCGTGGCCTTCTGGGTTCCGTTCTGTCTATCGAGGCCGGCGGCGATCGTCTGCTGCAGGTGCCGGGTTCGGTTCCGTCGCCGAAGGACTTCCCCGCAGGCGACCGTTTCCGTCCGCGTTCGAGCCATCCGGACTGCATTTCCAATGTTCGTCCCATGCTAAAGCAGCTCAAGGGAACCGATCATTACTACGCCGAATTGCCTGATAGCGAGCTTACGCGCCTGGGTCTGAAGCCTTTGGTGCCGGCAGAAGGGAGGGCATAATGGTGCAGAAAATTGAATCGCTCACCACATCTGCGGATGAGCTGCTTGCAAAAGGCACCGTTTCCGCTGCTTTGGGCGCCACGGTCAACCGCGAAGTAGACGAAGCTGCTGAGCTGGGCGATGCCCGCGTTGACAACGAGGCGCATGCTATTGAAGTAGGCGAGGCAAGCATTGAGGGCACGAAGGAGGATGTGTATTCGCGTCCCGTTTCTCGTGCGCGCAACGTGCGCGAGGAGCTTATGGCTATTCCTGCGCCCGAGAAGAGCGCGCCCGACGATACGCCCGATGATGGGCGCGAACCGCTTATCTTCCTGGACGATATTTATGTGACGTTCAAGACGCGCACTGGTTCTCTGCTGCATCCCAACATGGTAAAAGCTGTTCAAGGCGTTACCATTAAGCTTATGCCGGGCGAGTGCATTGGCATTGTGGGCGAGTCGGGCTGCGGTAAGTCAACCACGGCTAACGTGTTGTGCGGCTTGCAATCGCCCACGTCGGGTCGCGTGTTCTTTAAGGGTCGCGATGTTACGAAGCGCACGGCGGCTGACCGTCGTGCCATCGGCCGCGTGGTGTCCGTGGTGTTCCAGGATCCCGCAACGGCACTGAATGCGCGCATGAGCGTGCATGATCAGCTGATGGACCCCATGGTCGTGCACAAAGTGGGCACGCCCGCGGAACGCGAAGCGCGTGTGAAGGAGCTCATTGGCCTGGTTGGTCTGCCCGAGAGCTGCTTGGCGGCGCTTCCCGGTCAGCTTTCCGGTGGCCAGCGTCAGCGTGTTGCCATTGCACGTGCCCTGTCGCTGAACCCCGAGGTCATCATCGCCGATGAGCCGACGTCCGCCTTGGATGTTTCCGTTCGCGCGCAGATTTTGAACTTGCTAATGGACCTGAAGCGCGAGCTGAACCTTTCTATGGTGTTCATCTCACACGACATTTCAACGGTACGCTACATTTCCGACCGCATTATTGTTATGAATAAGGGCATGGTTGTTGAGCGCGGCACGACCGATCAGATCTTCAACCACGCGCAAGAGCCTTACACGAAGCTGCTTTTGGGTGCAACACCTTCGCTTTTGCATCCGGACGAGAGCGCTTTCGAGTAAGAAGCTGCGGCGCGGCGTGAGTTGTTGTTGCGGTGAAGACCGCAACACGAGCGCGGCAACGCCAAAGTAATGTGTATGATTGTTTGCGTTACTGTTGTAGACAAACGATAGAAAGAAGAAATCGGGTAACTAGAATGTCTCAGTACAGCAAGTTTCATGGTGTTATTCCTCCTGTGGTCGTTCCTTTGACCGCCGACAAGCAACTGGACGTGCCTGCGTTCGAGCGTTCCATCAATCGCATGATCGATGCAGGCGTGCATGGTTTGTTCTTCTTGGGTTCAAGCGGCGAAGTAGCTTTCTTGAACGATGACCAGCGCTACGAAGTGCTGGAAAACGCCGTGCGCATTGTTGATCATCGCGTGCCGGTTTTGGTGGGCGTTATTGACATGGAAACCGAGCGCGTTATCAAGCAGGTCGAGCGCACGCAGCAGTTCGATATTGACGCGCTGGTATGCACCGCTCCGTTCTACGCGTTGGGTGGCCCGAAGGAAAACGAGCGCCATTTCCGCGTGATTCGTGAGCATACGAATCTGCCGCTTTTCGCCTATGACCTGCCGGTATGCGTTCATACCAAACTGGATCCCACTATGCTGGTTCGCTTGGGTGGCGATGGCGTTTTGGCAGGCGTGAAGGACTCTTCGGGTGATGACGTTTCCTTCCGCTGGCTTATGCTGGAAAACGAAGATGCGGGCCATCCGCTGCAGCTGCTCACCGGTCACGAAGTAGTGGTTGACGGTGCATTGCTGGGTGGCGCCGATGGCTCCGTTCCTGGCTTGGCGAACTTGGCTCCCGAGCCGTACGTGGAAATGTACAACGCCGCGAAGGCGGGCGACTGGGACAAGGTGCGCGAGTGTCAGGACTATCTGGCTCGCCTGATGTTCCTGACGCGCCATGTGAATGCAACGGTTGGTTTTGGTGCTGGCGTTGGTGCGTTCAAGACTGCGCTGTGGCAGATGGGCGTGTTCAACACGAACCAGATGCGCGAACCTGTTATGCCGCTGGTAGGCAACGATGTGACCGAGATTGTGAAGGTGCTCAAGCGCGCCAAACTGATGCCCGAGTTCGCTCCTGTTCGCCTGTAATGCCTGCGATTTGCATTGTGGATTATTGATTGTTGCGTTCAGCCTGGGCAGCGTTCTGCTCGGGCTGACGTATTTTTTGGCGGCAAAAGTCCTGATAGCAAGTGGACTTGCCGCGTGTTCATGAGAAATAAAAGGAGGTTTCCGTGAAAATCATTAACGGTAACGTGTTTACGGGTTGCGGTTTTGAAGAGAAGACCGTCTATGTGAGCGGCGATGTTTTTGTAGACGAAGCATCGTATGTAGATGATGGTGTAGTGCTTGATGCGGCGGGCAAAGTTGTTGCTCCCGGTATGATTGACGTGCATTTTCATGCATGCATCGGTCATGATGCGTGCGACGGCACCGACGAGTCATTCCATAAGATGGCGGAGTATGAAGCGTCGCAAGGCATTACGGCCATTTGTCCTGCTACGATGACGTTCCCCGAGGAAAAGCTGGGCGGCATTTGCGATGTTGCTGCAGCGTTTGCGCCGGCGGACAATGAGGCAACGCTTCTGGGCTTGAACATGGAGGGCCCGTTCATTTCCCCGTCCAAGGTGGGCGCGCAAAACCCCGCATACGTGCAGGAACCGAACGTTGAGATGTTCATGCGCTTGCAAGAACGCGCCCATGGCCTGGTAAGACTTGTTGACATTGCTCCCGAAGAGCCGGGTGCGCTCGAATTCATCAAGGCGGTAAAGGGCTGCACGCGCGTGTCGCTGGCTCACATGTGCGCAACGTATGACGATGCCATGGCTGCGTTCGATGCGGGCGCTCGTCAACTGACGCACTTGTATAACGCTATGCCCGGCTTGGCGCATCGTGCCCCGGGTCCCATTGCTGCTGCGGCGGATTGCGAAGACGTATTCGCAGAGATTATCGCCGATGGTGTGCACATTCATCCGTCGATGGTGCGTCTTGCGTTCAAGATTTTCGGAGCGGAGCGCATGCTGCTGATCAGTGATACCATGGAAGCGGCTGGTATGCCCGATGGCGAATATGCGCTGGGCGGCCAGGCGGTAACCGTGCGTGGCAACTTGGCAACGCTGCATGATGGCACGATTGCCGGTTCGGTAACGAATCTGGCACTGTGCGTGAAAACAGCCGTGACGCAAATGGAAATTCCGCTGGCGGATGCTCTGCGCGCAGCAACGTTGAATCCCGCTATTGCGATGGGCGTTGCTGATGAACGCGGCGCTATTTCTGCTGGTAAAGTGGCTGATTGTGTGATTCTTGACCCTGAAACGGTAACGGTCGAGCGCGTTATCTTGCGCGGTCGTGAGTTGTAAATCGCTGGCTTTTGCTCGTTTCAAAAAGGCTGTGGGAGGTATCCTGCAGCCTTTTTGCGTTTGGAAGGATTTTCTTGTTGGCTAATCGGCAATAAGGAAAGTGCAGATTTCAGCTTGCAAATCCGACGGCATGAAAGAGCGAAACTGCTGCTGAGATCTACTCTGCTTCTCTTTTTTCGTTCCAGGAGCGACCAAACAATTCGTGACCTGCGCTAAGATTGAGTATGGTATTGCGTTTCAAAATATCAGGAAGTCCGTTTGGGGTATAGGTTTCCGCTTTATCCGTTGCCACGAATGCCTGCGCATCAAGCGAATCGTATAGCTCGAAAAGACGAATCATCACATTGTCTTCAACTTGCTTTACATCACATGAATCGTGAATGAAAACAGGAAGCGGGGTCTGTTCGGCCACTACGGCATCAAATAGAAAGAGACCCCGAGTTTCTGCTCCTGTTCCAGAATCGTTTTCGACAGAATAGGTATAGCTATCCGCTGATTTGATGGATAGGTACGGAGAGGTCCTGTTCTTATCGCATACATGCGAATTGAATTCAGCTAGACGTTCGTCGATCTTATACTGGATGGCTCTAAGCACTTCCACGTTAAATGCTTTGCTCTTTACAGATAGCTCAGACGCTCTTTTAGAGAGAATCGTCTTCTTCTCATATGCTTCGTTAGCATCCCGCAAACGACCGATTTCTTGCATAACGTCCGAGTACGAATCAAGAACGGCGATGGTTAAATTAGTTTCAGGGGCAATCATGCAAATTTGATCCTCTAAGTCATCAATGCGGCTGTTTAGTAAAGCAATCTGTGCTTCGCAATCCTTACGAGTCTCTGCGTGCTCCTCCTTGAGCACCGTGGCAAGCTGGCTGTGAAACTCTTCGATTTCTTCTATTTTTTTAATGTCTGCGTTTGGAAAGAATTTCTTTAATTTATTGATATCCTTTGATGCTTTGAATTTCGACGATCTCAAATCATTATCCATCTCATTTATGCGGGAAATAAGTTTCGTGCGTTTCCTGCGGATGGCAGAAAGTTCTCGCTTGAGTTTTGCGATTCGTTCTGCAATGATTGGGTCGATGTCTGCAAGGTTGTTCTTGCTTTGTGTGATTATTTCGTTACGGTCTCTTTCAAGTGCAGTGATTCTGTTTTCGTTGTTTTTGACATCTGTTTTGCTTGGGGCTGCGACAACGAATTGATGTTTCAACGCATTTAGGTAAGCAACTTTTTCGTCCTTGGCTTCTTTTGCCTGCTCCTTCATTTCCTTTATCGAGTAATATTGACCGTATAGCTTTGCAAGTCGGTCTAGCTCTTCACCCATTCTGCTGCTTTCGTGACTTGAAAGAGGTCTGTTTACATTGCGGCACGGTCTGTCGTATACGCGCATGAAGCAGCCGATTAAGTCGCGAAAACTACCGCCTAATCCATTTAAGCCGTAGGATGCGGCCAGGAAGTTGTTGAATTCCTCCAAAGAAATTTCTTTTTGGGCAAGATATCCTTCATCGCAAATCCAAACAGTGGTTGCGTCGGTAGCGGAGCGTGAGAAGCGGTATGCAATCCCGTCAAAAACGTGGGTAAAGCAGATAGAGTGTTCACCAATGTTTTTAAGCACATCGCTATTTGGCTTTGCGTAGTCCTTGCCACCGAAGCAGAAGTCCACAATCATAAGGAAAGTGGACTTGCCGATGGAGTTTGTTGCGTTTTCCGAGCCAACAATAGCGTTCAAACCGGGCTTAAGCTTGATGGCTCCTCGCTCAACGCCTTGGTCGATGAATTTATTGCAATAGATTTCAGTCAACATAATGCAGCACACCCTTCGGGACAATCAGCTCAACAGCTCCTAAAGCGTACAAGCTGTCTAGAGTTTCGTAAAATTCCCCAATGCCATTGAAATCCTTTTTTGTTTTTTCGTAAAGCTTTCCAGGTGTCAAGTCGTTTAGCTCCAGGTGGGCGAGAACAAGAGGGAACTTTGATAGCGAGCTGGCGTTATAGGGGGTTATCTTATTCGGTAGTCTCACGGAACACCTCACAAGCTTGAATAAAGAAAGCGATGACGATACGGCAAGCGAGAATATCCCCTGACCCAGTTTTGTCTGATAGCCATTTGGCCATTGATTCAACAATCTTGCTTTGGGGGAGTCCAGCTCGATCAAGTTTTAAAAAACACCCATGTATTTGTGTTCGTATTATTTCGAAGTCAAGAATACCTTCAGCATCCAATTGTCGAAGCTGCTCTTCGACGAATCGATAATACAAGAGAACGTTGCCGTTTATCTCGTTGGCTAGTAGCCGTTCTTCGGGATGGATTTTCTTTACGATGGCGAGCGCGTTCTTCGAGGCTTCTGCGAAATCGAATTCCTGGTCCAATGCGCCGAGACTGTTCAACAAATCAATGATGCCGTCTTCGACGTCAAGCCTGTCAAGGGTGTCAATTAATTCTGCTCGTGAAACCATCTGGCGTTTGGCAAGCATGAGCTGCTGATACATTTTCGGAGTTGGATTTGAGCGATATTCAGCTGCGCATGTTGGGCAAAGAGCAATCAGATTATCGAGCGAATCTGGCTCGGGAAACGGTAGTCCCGTGGACTCGCAGTTTGTTTTAAGGGAATGACTGCATTGAGGAGGAATGATATTTTGGCATTCGAATCTGGGCAGCGGACCCTTTGAACCAGCGAGCAAAAGACGATTGCCGCATATTGGACAACGACAGCTTGCTTCGTCAAGTAAGTATGATTCCTTAAGGTAGCTTTTCGCCTGATCATCGGATACTCGATTCGCAGGTTTGCGTCCTCGTTTACGAGAGGACGCGTCTATAAGTATATTCTCAAAGAGGTCAGCTATACCTACTGCAGCGTTGTACTTTTTCATCTTCGGTGAAAATCGACTGAATGTGTCAAATAGCTCTTCGTGAATCTCGTCCGAAAATGAATCTAGATACTCGACAAACCGGTCTTTATTGATATGCCCTATCAGCTTGGATGCAATTTCAGAGATCTCTCGTTTTCCGCTGTAATAGCTTCTAAGAGTGTTCTCAGACATATCAAAGATTGGATTTTGATCTTCGTAACCGTATTCAGCAATGTTTTCGAACAGAGCTTGGGTGAACATGCTATTTCGTTTTCCATCGGAAATCAAAGGGGCTAGAGCTTGAGCGAATTCGCAAAACTTCATTTTGGAAGACTCCTTCGCATTTAATTCGTCCCGATGTGTCCCAACGTGTCACTCAGTGTCCCTGGAAAAAACGTTTTACCACGCAAAATACCCTTATCTTGTAAACCAGCCTGGAAATATCAGGCCAAAAGAAAGGAAGTGCTGCAATGGTAAAACGTAAGCTTACGGCAGACGATGGCTTTAACCCCGAATTGGTAGCAGGTGCAACCTTCGACGGAATATTTGAAATCCCACACATCAAGCCGCCGCAAAACATTATAACGCCCGAGGGGTTCACTCCGTTCTCTAAACGGCGGTATGCTCCAACCAACGATGAAGCGCTCTGCTTCTTTGAGATGGACACCGTATTCGCCGATGTGTTTCGCAATCCATATGCTTATATTGACGAGTTTAACGCGTTTCCCGTCTTTATTCCGTGTGACAATTCGCTCTATCGCGATTCGCCACTAGCGGTGCAGGTATCCAATGTTTATCGTAGTCGAGCCATTGGTCACTTTTATCAACAGCATGGGGCGAATGTCTACCCATTGGTTCGTTGGGGCGATGAGCGTACATACACTACGTGTGCGCTTCCAGAGAAAGTGGCCTTCGCGGGAATCGAGCATCGTTCCCCTGTGGTTATCAGCACTTATGGTTGCATCCGTGGAAGGGACAACAAGTATCATTTCCGCGCCGGCCTCGAGGCAATGCTGGAGGAGCTTGAGCCATCCCTTGTTCTCGTTTATGGCTCAATGCCTGACGAGGTGTTTGCAGGACTTTCGGGTAAAACTATTTTCCGTCAGTTTCCCGATTGGATCTCCCGTGTTAAAGGGTGTGAAAAACATGGGTAGCGGAAGCGGCGGTTTGTATTCGGGCACGTATGGTAGCCATTCTTCAGCAGGAATCTTATATGAAGATACTGAGTCTTTTCATATTGGAGTCAGCCTTGGCGCAAAGGCGATGAACTACGATATCAAAGACCCTAAAACGGGAAAAATATATCATTTTGCGGAAGATAGCGACATTTCGCAGATTGAAGTTTTTGCTGGAAAGGGAACCAGGAATAAGCTTTCGCCAAAGGTTATAAATGGGTTATCGAAGCAATTCGGCGTTAGTGCACGCGGATGGCAGCATGTAAAGGGGCTTGGTACGATTCAGATTTCTGGTGGGAAACGAGCAACGGCAGAAGTGCATTGGTTCCAACATAAGGATGCTGGTAAGGTTAGATTTAAGATTAAGGAGTGGTTGTAATGAAGGTGATATATCATGGCGAGTCCTCGCCGTTGGAGCTGATAGACGGTAAGGAATACGAGGTCGTTTCCATCGAAGGAGATTGGTATCGTATTGTTGATGAGACGGATGAGGACTATCTCTTTCCTCCTGAATGTTTCGAAATCTCTGAGCCCAACGACGGTACAACACTCGTTCTTTCGCTTGAAGAGGCTAGAGAGAGGGCGCACAGGCGAAGGGCGCAGAGCAATGGGCCTTCTGAATAGGTAGAGGCAAGGTGTTCGGCCATTAATCAAGGGATAAATTGGAACTCTTCTATAGGCTGCTGTTTGAATACTATGTAGTCAGACATGAAAGCTTTTGAAGGAATAGGGGCCCTTCAGAAGTTTTGCGATTTCTACACTAGAATTATTAGGAGGTTTTAAGTTGCTGTATTTTGCGATCGGCTGCTAGATGTCGTGCATAAACTATGGTTGCGTCTGTGGCGCATGCAAGAATTGATTAATCTTAATTCAATTTACGAACTTGAGATGTCTTGCGGTCTAGTGAATCTTAGGATTTCGTATCAAAAAAATCACTTTCATTACTTGAGAGCATAGCAGGGAAGACAAGGCTGTGGGAGGTATCCCGCAGCCTTTTTTGCGTTCGTGCGGGAGAAGATGTAAGGTTCAATCGTAAAATTTGCAAGGTTAAGGAGATATTTTTGCGAGGTTAGTCCTTCAAATTTGATAGGTTTGCCAATAAATTTTGCGAGGTTTACCCATAAAAAATGCGAGGTTGGCAATAAAAATTTGCGAGGTTTATGTATAATATTTGCGAGGTTTACGTAACGAAGAAATACATTTTCCCTTGTGGACGGGCGGTTTGCTATGGAATTCAGAAGAGATATATCGTTTGAGCTTGAGCAACGTTTGCGCGAGCCACGCTCATTCATTCAAATAGTCCTTGGTCCCCGGCAAACGGGAAAAACTACTGCTATTAGGCAAGCACTCAGAGAAACGGGTCTTCCCGCTCATGTCTTCTCGGCCGATGCGCCTTTGGCTATAAGCCCCGAGCAGCTTGAGGTTGAATGGATGCAGGCGCGTGCTCTTGCTCAGCAGGGACCTGCGGTTTTGTTTATCGACGAAATTCAGAAAGCAAGCGGCTGGTCGGAAACCGTCAAGCGCCTTTGGGATGAGGATTCGTGGGATGAATTGGACCTTAAAGTGGTTCTATCGGGGTCATCCAGCCTTCTTCTGAGCGCCGGCGTGAGCGAATCTCTTATGGGACGCCATGAGATAATCCGTTCAACGCATTGGGATTTAAGCGAAATGAGCAGGGCGTTTGGATACGTGCTTGATGACTATCTGATATTCGGCGGGTATCCGGGCGCGGCGCGTTTGAAAGATAACGCAAAGCGATGGAAAGACTACATGCGCGATTCCATCATTGAAGCTACCATTTCCAAGGACATCCTTCAAATGGAGCGTGTGCGAAAGCCCGCCCTGATGAGGGCGTTATTCGAACTGGGAGCGCAGCATTCGGCTCAAGAGATTTCGTATCGAAAGCTTCTTGGGCAGCTCGACGACAAGGGGAATACCGAAACAATCAAGAATTACCTTGATTTGCTGGCAGGCGCTGGCATGATGAGCGGATTGCAAAAGTTTGACGCGAAGCAAATCAAAAGCAAGTCAAGTTCGCCGCGTTTGCTGGTCCACGACCCGTCGCTCATGTATGCGACCTGGCGAAACGCTTCTGACTTGATGAAAGATCCTTCCCAACGGGGTCATTTGGTGGAAACGGCAGTGGGTGCATCGCTTATCGCATGGGGCCAGAAAGAAGGGTTCGATGTGTACTGGTGGCGCGATGGGTCCCAGGAAGTTGATTACGTGATTCAAAGTGGCACGGATATCATTGCGATTGAGGTAAAAAGTGGCCGCGTGAAGCCAACAGGCATTGCGGAGTTTTGCAGAAGGAATCCGTCGGCGCAGCCCTTGGTTGTTGGGTCGCGCAATCTGTCCGTGGAGCGTTTCTTGATGCATGAGCATCCGCTGTTCGGCTGAGGATATTCATCCGATTCCAAAAATGAAAACCCGCTAAGTGACCAGGTCATTTAGCGGGTTTTGTCGATAGCGCGTCTTATTTGCGTGTGCGTCTATGCGCGTGTGTGGGATCGTTCGCGTGCTGTGCGTTCGTACGCTTATGCCAACGCGGGCAGGGAAGCGGCAGCAACGGACTGGCCAACGCGACGCATCATCTCGTCGGGCAGCGTTACGTTAACCTGGGCAGCCAGCTCGGGGAATTCTTCGCCCAGAATGCGGTTGCACTCGCTGATGATCAGATCGCCACCAATGCCGGAAGCAACGCGGCCCATGATCATCATGGTCTTGATGCTGTAGAACTGGCTGTAAAGTACGGTGGTGTAGGCCAGGTACGAACCAATGGAGCGGAAGATGTCCAGCGCACCTTCGTGACCTTCGTTCACTTTTGCCTGAACGACTTTCAGCTTCTCAGCAGGGGAAAGCTCGGGATCAAGCTCAATGCCCGCGGCGGGAGCCAGCTTGATAACGGCGTCTTGGCTGAAGTACTTGCAGCCCACGCCAAAATCACCGGACCATTCGTCCTGCATAGCGTTTTCGGACAGGTCAACGGGTGCGAACGCAAGCTCGTTGATCCAGCCCAGCACGTAGCCATCGGCGTTTACGTAGCCAACGGCCTCGGAGGTGCCCATGGCAATGCCCAGGATTTCGCCTTCCTTGGTGCCCATGAAGCCGGCAAGAGCGGCAACGTCGCCATCGTTTGCAACAACCAGCGGCACATTGCCCATCTCGGCAGCGGCGCGGGTGTAGATGGACTTCACTTCTTCGCGACGCTCGCGTGGCACTTTGATGAACAGCGAAGCAACCATAGGCTGGTTGTTCACGTAGTCGCCGGCCGACGATACGCCAATGCAGTCAACGCGCGGCATTTTGGAAGCAGCGGTCTTGAATGCGGTCACGATCTCTTCGAAATGGTACGTGGGGTCCTCGGTGACCTTGGGGAACCAAACAACTTCCTCGGAGTATGCGGATTCGCCGTCAATGACTGCGGAAACCTTGCGGTCGGAGCCACCTGCGTCAAAGCCAATGCGGCAGCCGTCGGTATGGCCGCCAATGGCCTTCGGAGCTTCGTTCGCTGCCGGGAAGTCGCTTTCGGAAACAGCAATGATTTCCAGGTTCTTCTCGTACAGGTCGTCCACAAAGCCGTGGTCAAACGCGCGCTCGCCCGCGGGGCTGTAAACGGTGGCCAGCTTTGCGGCAATATCGTCGCAGCCGCACAGGTATACGCGGAAGCCGCCGATGCTCCACAGCTCGAACTTCACCAGGCGCTCTACGAAGCGGTAGTCGGCTTCGGTAAATTCGCCGCCGCGAATGGCGCTTTCGCGCACGGAAATCAGCCCGTCTTCGCGCTCAACGGCGATTTTGATCGGCGTCTTCGCTTCCTTCAGGTACTCCTTCATCCATACGCCAAAAGGAATAAATCCCTGGTCAAGCACGGGTTTGTTCTTAATGTCGTATTCGATGCCCAGGTAGTTCATGTATTAGTCTCCAATCATTTCGGTCAAAACTTGCTCGGTCATGCACAGTGCGCGCGGCACGTGGAAGGGGCCCTTGAACGTGGAGCCTTTGGTGGACGGCATGGTGGGCAGGCCGTCGCGGCGCAGGTAGCCGTACCATTCGCCGTATTCGGGATCGGCGAAGTGCTCGCGGGCGTAATCCACCGTCTTCACCAGCCAGTCGAAGAAATACGGGTCATCGGTGTCGCGATACGCCTTAGATGCGGCAATCATGATTTCGTTGTGGGGCCACCATAGCTTCATGTCGTGCTCGTATGCCTCGGGCGGCAGGCCTTTCGCATCGATGAAGTACAGCAATCCGCCGTATTCCTTGTCCCAGCCGGCTTCGATGGCCTGGCGGAAGATCTTCTCGGCGGTTTCGTGCAGCTCTTTGTCGCCGCGGTAGTTTGCCTCGTCCATCATGAACCAGCTGCATTCAATGTCGTGACCAGGGTTTACCACGCGGCCATCGGTGTACCACAGCTGGGGATTGCCCTGCGGGTCAACGCTTTCCAGCGTGCAGCCCAGTTCGGGGTGGTAGTGGTAGTTCACAATGTTGTCGCACATTTCGCGCGAGTGCTTGTCGTATTCCTCGATGTTGGCGGGGTCAACGCGGCGCATGATGCCAATGATGTTCAGGAAGATCATGGAGTCGCCCAGCGCGCGGCCAGTACGCGTGGTGGGGATGGTCTTGGGGCCCAGTCCGGTGGGGTCTTCCATGCCGCCCCAGTTCAGGCCGTAGATCATGCGGTAGGCCTTGCGAGCGCGATTCAGGTAAATCTGTTCGCCGGTCAAGCCGTAGTATTCGGCGTTTGCAATGCAGTAGAAGCCCTCGGAGAAGCAGTATCGGCGCTGACGCAGCGGCTTGCCCTCGGCGGTAACGGTGAAGTACAAACGGTCGCCGGCTTCGTGATTGATGCAGTGGTCTTCCAGGAAGTCGATGGCGCTTTTTGCGGCGGCCATCCATTCCGGTTTCTTACCGTAAACGTGGCACAGGTAAGAGAAGGTCCATCCGCAGCGGCCCTGCATCCACACGCTTTTATCGGTGGAATAAATGTCGCCCTTGCGGTCCAGGCAGGTATACACGCCGCCGTTCTTTTCGTCCATGCCATGCTCAAGCCAGAAGTTGATGCTGGCAGCAAGCTCGCTGCGCATCCAATCGCGCATTTCGATGAGCTTCGTCCGTTGTTCGTCGTTCACCAGTTCCTCCTTCAAATGTAAGGTGAAAAGTTCTCTCGCATTTTACTACTGATTGCCGCGGTTGCGGTGCCAACGGGTCATTGTTTGCAAAGCATAGGGGATTTACACAAGCGCGCCTGTTGGGCGGTGGTGTTGGCGTACGGGCGCGCGGTTTGGGCATCGCAGGCCGCGAGTGGAGTGCGACGGGTGGCATGGGACCACCCGCAGCCGCAGGCGACGCGTCTACGCACGGCGTGTTCGAACCCGCAGCCGCAGGCGGCGCATGCCTGTTGGTGCGGGCAGTGGCGCGAAGCGTTACTCTAGGACCATTCGACGATATTAACCATGCGCTCAACTCTCCATTCCAGCGTGCGCCGTATGTAAGGCAGCCGTTTCTCCATCTGGTCGTTTTTCGCCAAGATCTCCATTGCCTCATCCACGAATCCTTCGACTTTGCCTGCGTTGAACCAGCTTAGGTCCTCTACCAGAAGCATCTGACGGGCAGAGCTTGCCTCGAACTGCTTGCTTGTAAAGGAGAAGTCGCCCTCCGCCAAAGTTGCCAGATCGGATTCGCACCAAAGACTCGTCCCCGAATCAAAGATGGGCGCGGGTCTGCACTCAAGTGTTTCCACGTTGCGGACGATTCCAAAGTTTCGGAAGTGCCTGTCCGTGTTCGCGATGATGTCGTCGCAAACGATTAGGTGCTCAAGGGCAGCTCTTTCGTTGCGGACTCCCAGGCGGCCGCAGCATTCCAGATAATGGTCGAAATCGCTGGTCAGAGCGTCCTGATTGAATTCCCGCATGACGTATATTGCGGGCACGTATTCTTCTTTGTCGGTAAGGAAGTTGGGGCACAGGCAGGCAGGCGAAGGTCCCTGCGCATCAAGCTGGTAAGCGACGAACTCTTCGGGATTCAAGAGCCTTCTGTGCAGGGCGGTTGCGACAACTTCGTTGAAGGGCTCCTGGTCGCGTTTTAGACCGCCCTTTCGAAGAAATCGGATGTCATCGCGGATAATCCACTCCTTGGCAAGATTGCCGTCGGAGGTGTTGTCCGGGTGCGCGTGCAGCCCACTTTTCGCATTGGGGAGCGATTGGGTCGCGGCATCGACTTGCTCGAAGTCGTTATCGAAAAAATTGACGTCTTCCCAGGTGATCCCCGATTCGGCTGGGTTGATCCAATACTGGTCGGACAGCGAAAGACCCAGGTTACGGTACAAAAGTTCTTCGGGAACGCGTGCTCCTGCATCGAGCAGAAGGCGATCTAGGCCGTTTCTGGTGCGAGGGATCCCTCGGTTCTTCCACCAGTCGTTGAAGTCCGCAAGGGGAATTTCGCCCGAGTGCCCCTTGATTCCCAAGGGTGCTCGCTTGGCGTCAAGGAGTTCTCCGATGAATGTGAACTCACGCTTTCCCTCGTCGTAGACGACTTCCGCGATTTCATGGGTACGGTTCATCAGCGAGAAACGCACTTCGTTTTTGCCCTTGCCTCGCTTGGGGCGACCGCCTTTTCTGCTTGCCGTGCGGGCTCTTGTTTCCACCGATGCTTCGTCTATGAACCAAACGCCCGAGATTTTCTCTGCGCGCAGCTTCCCCGCCTTGATCAGCTCAAGCACGCGGTTTCGAGATATCGATAGCCTTTCGGCCGCTTCCTGTGTTGTGATCATGACGAGTCTCCTAGTGTTTCACCTGTTAAAAACTATTGGTTCTATCCAATAGTTTTTACTAAGGGTCAGTATATAAAAACTATTGGTTATGTCCAATAGTTTTCGCGAGGAAATGCTTCCTCTTTCAGAAACGGCTTGCGAAAAGAGAAAGGCTAGAGGCTGGGTATTCGGCCGCCAAAAAACAAAGCAGGTCGGTGGCACGGTGGCCATCGACCTGCTCTTTCGCTTCTATAACGGGTTTGCGCTGCTGCCCGCGTTTAGTGCTTCTTGCACTTGCAGCTGTGCTTCTTGCAGCGACCCTTGGCTTTGCCTGCATGGTCCATGCCTGCATGTGCATGACCTTTGCAGCTGTGCTTCTTGTGACGCTTTACCAAATGACCCTTCTTCTTGGCGGAGATGCCCTGCTCACGCAGTGCCAGGGAAATCTTCTCGTTCAGGGCGGCGAACTGCTCGACTTCTTCGTCGGTCAGGCAGCTCAAAGCGCTCTCGGCGGCCTTGTCCATGGCGGCAGCGCGCTTTGCAGCAACCTCTTTGCCCAGGTCGGTGAGCTCAACGGTGTAGCCATTACCTTCGGCATCGGTAATCATGGAAACGTAACCTGCGCGCTGAGCTTTGCGCACGATGTCTTTCAGGGCAACGCGCGTAGCACCCAGGGCAACGGTGAGTTCATCGCGGGAAACAGCGGCATCGGAATCCTTGAGAGCGCTCAGTAGCGCACCCGTGCCGCGCTTGAAGGAACGGGGACCGTTTTCGCGGAAAGAAAGGCGCACCAGCTTGCTTGCTTTGCGCAGGGATTTAACAGCTTCAACACGTGTAGTCATAACATGCCTCTTTCGTTTTTTCTTATTCATATTGACGCGGTGGGCATAGTAGTTCATCGGCTTATCAATGTAAAGATAAATTCTTTATTCGTTCAAAAAAAATAGATAAACGTTTCCGCACGTAAATGGCATGTTTATATATATGCATGAATAATATGAATAGAAACAAATAGAGTTATTCAAGGATAATTGAAGTGTGTTTTCCCCGGTGCCATGTGGGTTTTTGGGAGCAGCCGGGTAGGCGCGAGAAAGCACGATGGCATGCATGGACGTGGGAACGCCCGACGGAGTGCTTGCGCGGGCGCGTTTGTTGGGGGCGCACCGTGTCATCTGTGATTCCCATTGAGTGAAAATGCAACAAGTGACTTAATCGCTCAATGGGAATCGGGCATAGTAGCTATGGAGCTAGGGAGGACAATTCTAGGTGTGAGCGGGGCGAATGCTTTGTCGTTTTAATTAGGACGCGGAATGGGACCGATGCGCGAAGAGCGGTATCGGGTGATTGTGTGGGTGCGTAAGGGAGATCTTGCAAGGGAATCTGGCGGAAACGGGGAATATTTGCGTGCATTCACTTGTTGAAATGTTCCCTATTTCGGAGTTTTGCAAAGATTGCTGGTCATGTTGTTGGAAAACCAGGGTGAAATTCGAAGTTGCGATAGGTTGGAAGTAGGTCGAAACTCTCTGCGCTCGTGCGTCGTCCACTGGTTCTAAAACTGCAACGCTCTGACCTGGTGTTTTTCTGTATCGCTTTTTCTGAAAGCAGCCCCGCGCTCGAAAAATGCCGCGATTTGCAGGCTCTACCTACTTCCAACCTACTCCCCACTTCGAATTTGGGTCCTCTTTTTCAACAACATGGTTCCGAAAGGTGCTTTAAGCACTCATTTTCGCTGTCGCGCAACCTGAAAGCTCGGAAGATCAAGCGTGCTGGGGGCTGCTCATTTGGTTGCTCGTTTCTCATGCTCCTAGTAAACCGCAGCGTCCCCATCTTTCGCGCCCGACGCGCGTTCGTGATACCATAGCCTCAAAAGTTTCCATAAACGGGAGGTAGCAATGGATGTAGTTATTTCGGATGCACGCATTGACCAGCTTATTGCCGAGGATGTTCCGTATATCGATTTGACCACGCAAATGCTTGGCATCAGTGATGAACCCGCGCGCATTGAGTTTTTCACGCGCGAGGACGCCACGGTGTGCGCCGCGGAAGAGGCCGCACGCGTATTGCAGCATTTAGGTGCAGAAGTGGAGTCGCTTGTTCCGTCGGGCGAGCAAGTTGCCGCGGGCACTATTTTGCTGGTGGCAGTTGGCTCCGCAGGCGCACTACACAAGGCGTGGAAAGTCTGTCTGAACCTGCTTGACCACTGCAGTGCCGTTGCCACGAAAACGCACAACTTGGTGAGCGCTGCGAAATCCGCAAACCCTGCATGTGAAGTTCTCACCACGCGCAAAAGCATGCCGGGCGTAAAAGACCTGCTCACAAAAGCGGTTACGGCGGGCGGCGCCTTCCCGCATCGCCTGGGGCTCTCCGAAACGGTGCTGGTATTTGACAACCACACACGCCTTATGGGCGGCTTCGACGCGTTTCTGGAAGCGCTGCCGAGCTTGCGTAGCAAGTGCATTGAGAAGAAGCTGTTCGTGGAAGCCGATGCCGACCAAGCGCGCGCATTGGCTCGCGCTGGCGTTGATGGCATTCAGTTCGACAAGATTCCCGCCGATGAACTGGCGGCTTTAGTTGCGGAGCTGCGCGAAATCGATCCGCACTGCACGCTGATTGCAGCAGGCGGCATCAATGCGAAAAATGCTGCGGCGTATGCGGCTACAGGCGTGGATGGCTTGGCCACCACCGCACCGTTCTCGGCTGCTCCGCTTGATATGAGTGCACGCATTTTGCCTGTATAACGGCCGGTTTTGCGTGCAATCCGCTTGCGTAGCGTGGGCCCCAGCAGATCGATGCGCCAGGTGCTTGCGGCGCCGCGCGTCAAGTTGAAAACGCAAGAAGGGGAAGGTGCCCGGTGCGACGCCTTCCCCTTCTTGCGTTTCTTGCTCTTGCGATTTTGCGGTGCTCGCGCAATGGTGCGGCTGCCGCTTGTGGTGCTCGTGATACGTCCCGGCGCCGCCACCTGCAGCGCGGGTGCCGCGGTCCGGCATGGTACGCCCAGTCACAGCATCTGCGGCGCAGGTACCCTCCCGCGCGCTGTATCTACTTGCGTGTACCGCTCACGGCATCGGCAGAGGTGACTTCGGCCGGCAGGGGAGCAGCGGGTGCGCCCTCAATGCTCTTCGCAAATTCGCGGTCGGTACCCGAAGTGCCTGTTGGCGGGTTGATTTCGAACGGCTCGGCCTTCGTGAAAACGCTCACGAGCGGCACGATGACAATCGACGCAATCATGGCGAACGCGCCGCAGTTCAGTCCGCTCGCGAACACCCACGACACAACGGGAATGCCGGCAACCGCGCTCTGCAGCGCAGACGTAAGACCCGCCAAGCCAATCAGCATGTTGCCCGTGGTCAGCACAATGGCGAAAATGAAGCTGGTCCACACCGACGCTTTCGACACTTTTCCGCTGTAAAGGCCCCACAGGTACGGGCCAATGAACGCGCCGGACAGCGCGCCCCACGAAATGCCCATGAGCTGGGCAATCCAGGTAATCGTGGAGTGGTATTGCACCAGCGCGATGCCGGCAGAAATGGCGATGAACACCACAATGAACGCGCGCATGTAACGAATACGGCGCTTTTCGTCCATGTTTTTCACAATGTTGCCCTCGATAAGATCCAGGGTCAGCGTGGACGAGCTGTTGAGCACCAGACCCGCCAACGTGGACATGGATGCAGACAGAACCAGCACAATGACCAGGCCAATCAGCAATTCGGGCAGGGTTGACAGCATGGTGGGAACAATCGAGTCGAACACGGGCGTTCCGGCGGCAGTGTAGTCAATCTGGTCGCCGTAGAGGCGCCCGAAGCCACCCAGAAAGTAGCAGCCGCCCGACACAATAATGGCAAACAGCGTGGAAATAATGGCACCTTGCTTAATGGCGGGGCCGTCTTTAATGGCATAGAACTTCTGCACCATTTGCGGCAGACCCCACGTGCCCAGCGACGTCAAAATGACCACGCCCAAAAGGTTTGCGGGGTCGGGTCCGAACATGCTGGTGAACACTCCTTGGAAACCGCTTCCGTCGCTGACCTGGGAAAGCGTTGTCATGGCTTCCATGAAACCGCCATTTGCGTTCATCACGGCGTAGATAACGGCCGTGATACCGACAAGCATGACAATGCCCTGTAAAAAGTCGTTCACCACGGTGGCCATGTAGCCGCCGACCACTACATAAACGCAGGTGATAACCGCCATCGCAATAACGCACGCTTCGTAGGGCAGTCCGAACGCCATGCCGAACAGGCGCGACAGTCCGTTGTAGACCGATGCGGTGTAGGGAATCAGGAAGACGAAGATGATGGCCGCCGCAGCAATGCGCAATGCGCGGGAGTTATAGCGCTTGCCGAAGAATTCCGGCATGGTGGTGGCGCCAATGCGGTGCGTCATCTCGCGCGTGCGCGGACCAAGCACCCACCAGGCAATGAGCGAGCCCAAAACGGCGTTGCCCAAGCCGGCCCAAAACGCTGCCAAGCCGTATTTCCAGCCGAACTGGCCTGCGTACCCCACGAAAACAACAGCGCTGAAGTAGCTGGTGCCAAAAGCGAAAGCGCTCATCCATGCGCCCACGTTTCTGCCACCCAAAACAAAGCCGTCAACGCCATTGGCGTACTTGCGGCAGTAAATGCCCACGCCTATGGCCACGCCGAAGAAGATGACGACCAAACATATCTTTGCAATCACAATGGATCCTTTCTTTTTGCAGGGTGCGGCGTCGCTGCGCCGCGAATATGGGGTGCGTTGCCGCCTTCGCTTGTTTGCTGGGCAGCGGTCTATTTTCCGAAAATGGCACGCAAAGACGAAGCCTGTTTGCCGAAACTGAAGAACTCAGCATCTACCAGGCAAAAGACAACAATGCACGCGGGAATGGGGGCATAAAAAATAGCACCGGAAAAACCCGCGTGCTATTAATATCGAAAATACAAATAGGATAACGATGCCGCTGCCTGACACTGCTCGGCCCAGCGAGCGCGCATAACGGCACCGGCGGCTTCGGGACACTGCTCCGCACGGCGGGCGCACGTAACGGCGCCAGCGGCTTCTCCTGCAGTGATATGTGAAGCGAAATTGAACATGGACGCACCATATCATACTTTTTGGCTCTGAAAAGAGGATGTGACAAAGTTTTTCGCCAAGGTGTGCGATTTTTGGCGAAAGGCGGGCGGGAAGTTGGTAATATGAAAACTGCATAAGAGCAGATAAATCAGGGGAAGCTTGATTGCTGGGAGGTCGTATTATGACTTTTTCGCCGCGAGAAATTGCATATCAGAATGTTTCGCTTTACATCAATGAGCATAGTAGCGTGCGCGTGAGCAGCGACGCGTGCGCGAGTGGTGGCGTGCATGACAAGGGCGCGCGTTGCGATGATGTGGCGCAAGGCGTGTCGCGTGTTGTTTACGTTGATCCGTTTCGTGTCGAAGGGGCGCCCCATGATGCATCGCTCGTGTTGGTGACGCACAGCCATTACGACCACCTTGACCCCGCAAGTTTGAATGCGGTTGCAAATGCGGATACGTGGTTCGCGGCTCCGGGAGATACTGTAGGAGATATGGTGGCTGCGGGTGTTCCCGCGAATCGTATTGTTTCCGTTATGTCTGGTGAAAGCTACGAAATCGCAGGATTTCCCGTTCAGACGGTTGCGGCGTACAACATGAACAGGCAGTTTCATCCGCGTGCGAACCAGTGGGTCGGTTACGTGGTGGAGCTTGCGGGCGTGCGCGTGTACGTGTGCGGCGACACCGATAACACGCCTGAAGCGCGTGCTGTGACATGCGATGTTGTGTGCGTTCCTGCGGGTGGCACGTATACCACTACGGCGGAAGAAGCAGCGGCGCTGGTGGCGGGAATGGTCCCTGCGCCGAAGCTGGCGATTCCCGAGCATTACGGGACGGTTGCGGGCGACGCCGATTGCGGCGATTGCTTTGCAGCAACACTAAAGTCCCTGGTGGGAGATGCGATTCGCGTGGAACTGCCGTATTAGGTTGCGCGGCGGCGCGCATCCGTGCCAGAGCGCAAGGCTCTCAGGCTCCGCAGTTCAGTTTGAGACTCAAAGCAACAAAAACGGCGGTGCACCAGCTTGGTACGCCGCCGTTTCTTCTTGTCAATAAGCTTGCAAGCCCTTTTCGCTTGATGCGCCGTGCGCCTTACGCTTCTGCGCCGCGATATCCGTCGGGGTTCGTGCTCTGCCAACGCCAGCTGTCGGCGCACATGCGCTCCAGGTCGTATTCGGCAACCCAGCCCATCTCTTCGCGCGCTTTGTCGCAAGCGGCATAGCACGTAGCAATATCGCCCTCGCGACGAGGCATTATCTCGTACGGGATGGTCTTTCCGCAGGCTTTTTCGTACGCGTGGATAATGTCGAGCACGCTTGAGCCCTTGCCGGTGCCCAGGTTGAAAATGCCCACGCCACGACGGCTTCCGTCTGCAGCGGCTTCGCCTGCAAGGGATCCCAGGCCCAGCGGCTCGCCGGTGCCCACTTCGCCCGCCATCCACTTGAGCGCCGCCACGTGACCGCGCGCCAAGTCAACAACGTGAATGTAGTCGCGCACGCCCGTGCCATCGGGGGTGGGGTAGTCATTGCCGAACACGCCCACGCGCTGCAGCTTGCCCACGGCCACCTGGGCAACGTAAGGCACCAGGTTGTTGGGAATGCCCTTGGGGTCCTCGCCGATCAGGCCGCTTTCGTGCGCGCCAATGGGGTTGAAGTAGCGCAGCAGCACCACGTTCCATTCGTTGTCGCCAAGGTAGAGGTCGGTCAAAATGCGCTCAAGCATGGTTTTCGTCTGGCCGTACGGATTCGTTGCCTCGTGCTTGGGGCAGTTTTCGGTGATGGGCACGAATTCGGGCTCGCCGTAAACGGTGGCGCTCGAGCTGAAGATGATGTTCTTCACGCCATGCTCGCGCGCAACGTCGCACAGCACCAGTGTGCCGGTCAGGTTGTTCCAGTAGTACTCGAGCGGCTTGTGCACGCTTTCGCCGACCGCCTTGAAACCGGCAAAGTGGATAATGGCGTCAATGTCGTTCTCGGTGAAAATGCGCTCCATCGCCTCGCGGTCAAGAATGGATGCCTTATAGAATTTTAGCTGGTCAGCGGGGCAATTCGTAATGGTGCGCACGCGGTTCATGGCAACTTCGCTGGAATTGCTCAAATCGTCGATCACCACCACATGGTACCCGCGGGAAAGCAGCTCAACGCAGGTGTGGCTGCCAATATAGCCGGCGCCTCCCGTGACAAGAATGCAGGTCTGGGACGGATCTTTCGCGAGCGCTTTATTTGCCATGACGAACTCCTTTTCGCAATGCGGGCGGCGCGCCAGGCGGTACGCTGCTCGGTTTTTGTTTCGCAGGATATGGTAACAGTTTCGCTGGTGCGAATGTCAAGGGCGCGTGAGGCAAATGAAAAAAGCATGAAAGGGGAAGGCGAAGAGGGGGCCGCCGCATGGACTGTGCTCATGCGGCAGCCGGTAAGGCGCAGGCGAAGGCTGCGCTCCCTTCCGGCTTTTCAGGTGGTGCCGGTAAGGCTGAGCAGTGGAAAGGCGAAAGTGCGTTGGGAAAGAGCGGGCGAACGACAGGGAGAAGGGAAGGCGCGGGCGAAGGCTGCGCCCCTTCCGGCTTTTCAGGTGGTGCCGGTAAAGCTGAGCAGCGGAAAGGGCGAAGGTGCGCTGAAACGAGCGAGCGAAGTTGCGCGTTGGGAAAGGGCGTAATTCGAAGATTTCAAAAAAAGTCGTAAGTTAGATGTTGACAATTAGTGGATAAGGTCTAATATAGGTATCGGTCTGAAACACAGAGCAGGTCGCCAATGGTAATCCCCCCATCCCATTGGTGACCTGCTCATGTTGTGGGGCCTTTTGCGACTCTTTGCCCTGCGGTCTGGCTTTCGTTTTGAGACTCCTCCTGTTTTATGCCCCGAGGCTCCGCGTTCTCCTCTGTCTTCTCCCATCTGGACCTTGTGCGCCCTTTTTCTCGTTTTTGAGCCTTCCGCTTTGCCTTTCTTCCAGGGCCTTCTCCTGCCTCGCATCCTCGTCCCTGAAGCCACGTCTTCCTCTTCTGCATCTTTCCCCCCGCGTTCGTTCGCAACACTCCCTTGATGTGCCGCGCAAAATCATGGAGGTGCGTATTCCGTTTGAGTGGTCGAGCGGCGCCTGTTTCTCCTGTATAATTGCCCGAATAGGATAATCGACTAATGTCGGGCGAAGCGTGCGCCTGGCAAGCGAAAGGTATGCACCCGCGGGGGGCGGGGGGAGAGGAGCCTTGCATGGATAAAACGGTTGCGATTATCGGGTACGGCACGGCGGCCGTGAATGCGATAATCGCGTTGCGAACGTCGGGTTTTCAGGGGAAGATCCAGGTGTTTTCCAATACGGAGACGCTTCCGTATAGTCCTATGATGACCTCGGCTTATGCTGCGGGCACGTGCGAACGTGAAGGTGTGTTCCCGTGGGATGCGTGCGATTTGGACCGGCTGGACGTCTGTGTTGTTGCGTATGCGCCGGTGACCAGCATTAATGTGGATGCCCACTCGGTTGTGGCGGGTGGTAACGAGTACACCTACGATGCATGCCTTGTCGCGTCGGGCGCTCATCCGGTGGCGCCGGCAATGGCGCAGGATGCCTTTGACGGCTTTGATGCCGCAAGGCCGCTGGTTTTGCGCACGCTTGAAGACGCTGAAGCGCTGTATAACGCGTTGACCAGCGGAAACGATGTGCGCGTACTGGTAAGCGGAACGTCTATGGTTGGCCTGAAGGTTGTTGATGCATGTCTGGAGCGCGGTGTTGACGTGACACTTCTGGGTCGCGGCGAGCACATTATGCGCCGCACCGCGTGCGATGAAATTGCTGCAGAGCTTGAGGCTTATCTTGTGGAAAAAGGCGTTGACCTGCGTCTTTTGCAAGTTATGAAAGAGGCGCACCCTACGGAAAACGGTCAAGTTCGCGTAACATTCTCCAACGGGGATATGACCGATTACGGCCACGTGCTGTTTGCTCATGGCATTGTGCCCAATCTCGATTTTGTTCCTGAAGATGCACTTGACCAGGCGGTTTGCGATTGCTCCGGCGCCGATGCTCTTGCTGCGGGTCTTCCTGTGGACGAGTTCATGCGCACGCAGCTTCCCGACGTATACGCCGCGGGCGATGTTGCGCGCGTGTTGAACAAGGCTACGGGCCAGCACGTTGTTGCGGGTTTGTGGAAAGAGGCGTGCGTGCAGGGCGCTTGTGCCGGTCGCGCCATGGCGGCAGCGCTTCAAGGCGAGCAGCCGGTTGGCGAGGCACGCTACAACGGTTTTGTCCCCAGCAACTCCATTACGGTGGGTGGTGCGGTGGTTCTTTCTGGCGGATCCATGGAGCTTTCCGAGCGCCGCTGGATGGATGTTGAGAGCCGCAACGGCTGCGTGATTGCAACGGTGCGCGAAGCGGCGAATGGTAGCGTTTCCGCAGATGAAACTGCTAATGCGAAGAATGCGCGCTTGGTGGGTTACAACGTTTTTTCCGACAACGCCGATCCGGCAGCAAGCCTTGCATACGACGAGGCCGCCATGCTGTATCGTCAGATGAATGCATAGGGGGCTGGGATAATGAGCGATCAAATTGAAAACATTCAGGCAGCCGGGCAGGCAGTTGAGCAGGCCCCGCAGCTAACGAATGCGGCGACATATTGGAAGTTCATGGGCCAGTGCACCGAGTGCGGACATTGCCGCGAGACGTGTGCGTCCCTTTCGTGCGCGGGCTTGAACCTGGGACAGATTGCCAAGCGCATGTTGGCGGCCCAGCGTAAGGCGGCGCAGGCGCAAGCAGAAGGCGAAGCTGCAGAAGCGCCCAGCTTGGCGCAGGTCATCGCCGCTGACCCCAATCTGGTGCAGGCGGTGCGCGGCTGTTTCTTCTGCACGTCGTGCCAGCAAACCTGCTTCGCGCACAACGACGTTTCCGAGCTTATCTATGCTGCGCGCATTGATTTCCAGAACCTGGGGCTCATTCCGCGTGATGCGTGGTCGAGCGTTTTGGTTGACCAGGAGTGGGACATCTTCACGGCGTATCGTGCTATTTGGGGTATCGGTTATGCCGATTTGACCAGGCATTTCGCAAGCGACTATGGCGAAGCGCAAACGGATTGCCAGATTGCGTTCTTTCCGGGATGCTCGCTTGCTGCATATGGCCCCGAGCTTACGCGTGAGGTTTTTGCCACGCTCGAGGAAGTGGGCGGCAAAACGACCATGATCGACCACTGCTGCGGATCTCCGCTGAAGAGCGCCGGGTTCTATGATCGCGCCGAGGCGCTGTGTGACAAGATTGCCGGCGAGATTGCATCATCGGGAGCGCGCATTGTGGTGTGCGCTTGCCCTGGTTGCAAGAATGCCCTGATAAGCACCATGAAACGCAACAATATGGATGTGCAGGTGACCACGGTTTCTGAGTATCTTTTGGAGCAAGGGTTCACGCCCAAGCGTGATTGCAGCCAGCTTGCCATGTGCTTCTCGAAGTCATGCCAGGACCGCGATGGCTCATGCCTTGCAGCCACGCGCGAACTGCTTGGTGCGACCGACGAGCAAACGACGGTGTTTCACGGCTGCTGTGGTGCAGGCGGCGCGGTAAGCGCATACGATTACAACCGCCAAGGCCAGCAGGTCGATAAAAAGCTGAGCTTCGCGAAAGACGGTGAGATGGTAGTTACCATGTGTCCCACCTGCACGTATACGTATGCATTCCAGCTGATGAGTGCGCCGCGTGCCCTTGGTAACGCGAACTATCTGGAGCTTTTGTTCCTAAACGGCTTCGATTGGAACAAGGTGTCCAGCCAGCTGAACAGCATGTGGACGGGGCAGTATGGTCCCTGGCTTGCCAGCGTATTCTAAGAGGTGCACGTTTCGTACTGATTTTCCAAGGGCTGTGGGGCGATCCCTGCAGCCCTTGCGTGTTTGCGAGGCTTTAAGGATTCGGCGCGCATTTCGGAAAAGGGGACAAGTTGGAGGTTTTCGAAGGCCTTAGCGCTTATGTTGCTGAAGGCCCGAGGCGAATTGAGAGGTTCTTGGAGGTTTTAGCATCCATGTTGTTGAAAAAACGGTGCCAAATTCGAAGTTGTGGTCGGTTGGAAGTAGGTCGAAGCTTCGGTGGAGTCGTTATTTGAAGTGCCTATTTTCCTCGCAATCATTCGACCTGGTGTTTTGATTGGCAACGATTTCGGGCGACTGCGTTTCTTGTAGCGTTTCGCGTCTCTACCTACTTCCAATCGGCATCAACTTCGAATTTGAGGCTCAAAATTCAACAACATGAAACGAAAACGGCCCTTCGTCAGAACGGCCGGAGAAGTTGGAGCGGGTAACGGGACTCCGGCGTTCGCTGCGCGAACCCCGACCCCTCCCTCGCAAGCTCGGTCGGGCGAATTCCTAAAAACGTGCCACCGGCACGTTTTCTTAACGGAATTCCACCTCATCGGTTCGAGTCCCGTTACCCGCCCGGCACGCTTCTCTTCATTGCAAAATAAAAACGACCTGGAAGTAATCCCAGGTCGTGACATTTCTGGAGCGGGTAACGGGACTCGAACCCGCGAATGCGAGCTTGGGAAGCTCGTGCCTTACCACTTGGCGATACCCGCAATTGAGTAAATGACAGTATACCGTATCGCGCAGCTTTGTCGTTGGAAATCCTTCTTAAGTTCATGCTTTTCTTTGTCGTTCGCGAGCTCCGGGTCAAGCCCGCCAACATAGCGGTTTGCGAGTCTTCTCGTGGTTGTCGGGGTGAATCCGCCGCGCATGGCAAGCGCTATGTGGCGCGCCGGCTTTGTTGGCAACCATCTGGGAAAATCAGAAGAAACGGAACGCATCACTTCGCTAAAGCTTGGTACGACTCTCCCCAAACCCACATGGAATCCATGATGGGTCTCAGGCTTTGGCCCAGCTCCGTGAGGGAGTACTCAACGCGGGGTGGAACCTCTGCGTAGACCCTTCTGACGACAAGCCCCGCGTCCTCCATACTGCGCAGGTTCGTGGTAAGGACCTTTTGGGAGACGTCTCCCACGCTGCGTTGGAGGGCCTTAAATCTCATCGAGCCGTTTAGGAGCAGATCCCGCATTATGAGCAGCTTCCACTTGCTGCCAATCAGGGACACGCAGGTCTCCACTGGGCAGGCGGGAAGGTCGCTTTTCTTGGGGAGCTCGTTATTGCGGTACTCGGTGTAGCCGATTTCATCGTCGCTCATTGTATATCACCTGTTCATATATGGTTACTTTTAAGTACCTACAGCACTTTATAGTGCCTACTTTTACATTTGCACCATAGATTCTATCATAAAGTCAAGCAAGCGGCGAGAAGGACCGCAAACCCACAGGGAAAGGAACAGAAATGAGCAACATCCAAAAAGCACTCAACCTCATCAGCACTTTCGCCACCGGAGACGCCAAGCAGGCGGCAAGCCTCCTTGACGAGGGCTACATTCAGCATAACCTTGCCTACGGCACGGGCCGTGACGCGTTCGTCGGCTCCGTGGAGTACCTGGCCTCTGCGCCCGTCAAGACGACGGTGAAAAACATCCGCGCGTTTGAGGACGGCGACAAGGTGTTCCTGCAGAACGTCTACAACTTTGCCGGTGCCGGTGAGCAGGTCGCTTTCGACATCTTCCGCTTCAACGGCCAGGGACTCATCGCCGAGCACTGGGACAACCTTGCCAATATTGCTGAGCCGAACCCCTCTGGTCGCACGCAAATCGATGGTCCCGTTGAGGCTTCCGATCTCGACAAGACAGAGGAGAACCGAGCTCTTATCGAGGCGTTCCTTGTAGACGTTATGCAGGGGAAGCATCCCGAGAAGACCCCGGAGTATTTTGCGGGCGATGCCTACCTTCAGCACAACACCGGAATCGCTGATGGGCTTTCCGGCCTGGGAGCAGCGCTTGAGGCGCTCGCCACGAACGGCATCCAGATGATCTACGATAGGACCCATCAGGTTCTTGCGCAGGGCAACTTTGTCCTGGGCGTGAGCGAGGGCTCCTTCGGCGGCAAGCCCACGTCGTACTATGACCTTTGGCGCGTGGAAAACGGCAAAGTTGCGGAGCACTGGGATGTCATGGAGACCATCGCTGATTCGGCCGACTGGCAGAATGAGAATGGCAAGTTCTAACACCGTGATAAAGCGGGACTAATGATTCAAAATGCCGCGGCGCCCCTTGCAAGAGGTGTCGCGGCCGATTATGAGGAGGCAAGAGATGGGCTGGGAGAGAACATGGCAAGGGCAGGAAGCACAAAGCGGTCTTGGCCTGGCGGCATCCAGCCGCATCCCCGTCGCCAGCGTCGGGCAGATAGACGCTGGGTACTGTCTGCGCTTCCTAAGGCTCATCAGGGATTGCTCGTTCGCGACAGTCGATGCTAAGGGACTTCCCGCCGTCCGCGTGATAGACGTGATGCACGTCAAGGACGGAAGGCTCTACTTTCTTGCGCCCCGCGGCAAAGAGTTCTACAGAGAGATTTTGGGCAATCCTGTTGTAGCCATTGTTGGGCAGACAACGGATTTCAGGATGTGCAGGCTGCGAGGCCGGGCGGTTCGCGCCGCTGATGGGGAGCAAAAAGCGCTTGTTGACCGGATGTTCGAGCTGAACCCCTCCATGGACCAGCTGTACCCCGCCGAGTCCCGTTACGCCTGCGAGGTTTTCTACATTGAGGACGGAAGCGGCGAGTACTTCGACCTTGGCCAGAAGCCCATCGTAAGGGTGCCGTTCGCTATAGGCTGCGCCTTGTTGGATGCGAAAGGCGCGTTCGAGGTCTCAGAAGGGTGCGCGGGCTGCGGCGTATGTGCTGCCGTCTGTCCGCAAGGCTGCGTCGGGCGCACCGAAGACGGAACGTTTAGGATCGACCAGGGGGCATGCTTGCGCTGCGGGCTGTGCGAAGAGGCGTGCCCGCACGGTGCGATACGAAGGATGGGGAGATGAAGAGGATGGAAGACCTTGCCTACTGCGTTAGCTATCTGGCTGCCGAGCGGTTCGGGGAAAAGAGGGCCCGCGAAATAATGGCATCGCTGGAAGGCGACGAGCGCGTCCTCTTCGAAGCCTACCGTGCTCTTGCGAACGTGCGTGAGCCAATGCCCGCGACCGATACGTTCTTTGCCGCGCAGGACCGCATGCTCCAAGATCGCATTGTTGCGGCAGGGATAGTTGACGCCGGCGCGCTGCCCCGTACGCCGGTGGACGGACGCCTGAGTCTTTGGCGCGGCGACATCACCACGCTTGCGACCGACGTTGTGGTGAACGCGGCGAACTCCCAGTTGTTGGGCTGCTGGGTGCCGGGCCATTACTGCATCGACAACGCCATCCACACCTACGCCGGCATCCAGCTGCGCGCGGAATGCGCGCGTATCATGCGGGCGCAGGATTGCCCCGAGCCGACGGGTCTGGCGAAGATAACGGGAGCCTACAACCTGCCGGCGAAATGGATCGCGCACACCGTGGGCCCCATCGCGAATGGAAGCCCCAACGACGAAGATCGGGCGCTCTTGGCGAGCTGCTACGAAAGCTGCATGGATGCGGCCCCAGAGGTGGGGGCGGCGAGCATCGCGTTCTGCTGCATTGGAACCGGATTGTTCGGATTTCCCCAGGAAGAAGCCGCGGAAATCGCAGTCCGCACGGTGCGCGGATGGCTTGACAAGAGCGAATCGGATATCCACGTGGTGTTCGACGTTTTCCTGGAATCGGACGAAAGGATCTACCGTGACATTCTTTTCAGCTAACTTGTTCGCCGGCGACAGGTACGCGCGCGCCAAGCGGGGCGCGGCCCTTGTGCGCGGGGCCGGAGCGACGGCGGAAGAAGCGGCCGTGGCGATGAGGCGGGAGCTTGACGAGTGCGACGCCATTCTGGTGGGCGCAGGTGCCGGGCTCTCCACCGCGGCGGGCTTCTCCTATTCCGGCAAGCGCTTCGACGATAATTTCGCGGACTTCCGCGACCGATTCGGGATAACCGATATGTACTCGGGCGGGTTTCACCCTTTCCCTGACCTGGAGACCTACTGGGCGTGGTGGAGCCGCGCCATCCTGCTCAACCGCTACGAGGCGGGAGCCGGTAAACCCTACCTTGGGCTCCTGCGCATCCTTGAAGGGCGAGACTACTTCGTTCTTACCACTAACGTTGACCACCAGTTCCAGCTGGCGGGGTTCGACAAGGCTCGGCTGTTCTACACGCAGGGAGACTACGGTCTGTTCCAGTGCGCCCGTAACTGCTCTGGCGAGACATACGACAACGAACGGCAGATTCGCGAGATGGTGGGCCGTCAGAAAGACCAGCGGGTGCCGAGCGAACTTGTCCCCCGTTGTCCACACTGCGGGGCGCCCCTGGTTCCCAACCTGCGCATTGATGGCTCTTTCTGCGAGGACCGCGGATGGCATAAGGCCGCCTCTCGCTACCGCGCGTTCTGCGAGACGCACTCTGATGACCGCGTTCTGTATTTGGAGCTGGGCGTTGGGGATAACACGCCCGTCATCATCAAATACCCTTTCTGGGACGCTGTGAATCGGAATAGTCATGCGACGTATGCCTGTGTGAACATAGGAGGAGCGTGTGCTCCAGCCGCTATTGCAGGCAGGAGCATCCTTGTGGATGACGATATAGACGGATTTCTTCAAAGCGTTTAGCCTGATTAACGGGCAAAGCGGAAAAGCGGAAATCGTTTCTTGGCACCGCAGGTCATCTATCGTTTCTTGGCGAAGGGGCGCTCTACTCTTATCATGCGCAGCTGCCACCATAACGCAGGGAATGGCGCTCTGCCGAAAAATTTTCTCGCGTTCAAACTGCAGGAACGAGAGCTGGTACAATACTCGCTTTCAGCGGCTCATCCGCACTTACGCATCCTCGAACGATACCGAACGGCTGGGTCCCATCACTAACATATAAGGAGGTCGCATGTCTGATAACGCAGAAAAGAAATTCGTTTTGTACGATACATTCGACTCCATCAACGAAGTGGACCCCTGCCTCTACGAGAAATACGCCGTCAAGCGCGGGCTGCGCAATGCCGACGGCACAGGCGTGGTTACCGGCATCACGAACGTGGCAAACGTTCATGGCTACCTTATGGACGATGGCTACAAAGTTCCCGATGAAGGCATTTTGCGTTATCGTGGCTACGACCTGTATGACCTGGTAGACGTGGAATCCGTTGATAAGCGCTTCAATTTCGAAGAAGTAGCGTATCTGCTGCTCACCACCATGCTGCCCACGCAGCAGCAGCTTGATGGCTTTGTGTCGCTCATTGATGCCCAGCGCGAGCTCCCCGACGGCTTCACCGCCAGCATCTTTTTTGGCTCCACGCCGCCGAACATCATGAACCTGCTTTCGCGCGTTGTGCTCAATCAGTACGCGTACGACCTTCATGCAGAAGATCGCTCATCGACCCACGAGGTTGACGTGGCTATTTCGCTCATGTCGAAGCTGCCGCGTGCGGCGGTTCTTTCGCATTACGCTGTGAGCCACCGCTTTAACAATGGCTCGCTGATTATTCATCCGTTCATTCCGGGTCAATCAACAGCGGAAACCATCCTGTCCATGTTGCGCCCCGACCGTCAGTTTACCCAGATGGAAGCGCGTATGCTGGACATCATGCTGTGCGTTCACATGGAGCACGGCGGCGGCAACAACTCCACGTTCGCCACGCATGTGCTAAGCTCGGCCGACACTGATGCGTATTCGGCGTATTCCGCAGCTATTGGCTCCCTGAAGGGCGCGCGTCACGGCGGCGCGAACCTGAAGGCGTACACCATGCAAAAAGACCTGAAGGAACACGTTGCCAACTGGGAAAACGAGGACGAAATCGCTGCGTATCTGCAGCGCGTGCTGGCAAAAGAAGCGTTCGACAAATCGGGCTTGGTCTACGGCATGGGGCATGCGGTTTACACGAAAAGCGATCCCCGTGCGCGCATTTGCAACTCGTTCGCGCATAATCTTGCTAAGGGTACTGAATACGAAGAAGAGTTGGCGCTCCTGGAGACCGTTGAGCGTGTTGCGCCACAGGTAATTTCCCAGGTAAAAGGTACAAATGCCGAAGAAATCTGCGCAAACGTGGATATGTATTCCGGTTTCATTTACCACATGTTGGGTATTCCCGAGGACTTGTTCACGCCGCTTTTCGCGTGCGGTCGCTTCCCCGGTTGGGTCGCTCACCGTTTCGAGGAAATTGTTGCGGGCAAGCGCATCATTCGCCCCGCGTACAAGAACGCCTCGCACGACCGTCGCACGTACATTCCCATGGAAGAGCGCTAAACGGCGATTCTTGGCGAAGGCGTGGGCTGCCGGTGGTTTTGAAGCAATCAAAAGGGGTCATTCGTTGGAACGACCCCTTGCTGTCAATGGCGGAGGAAGTAGGATTTGAACCCACGGAGCCTCTCAGCTCAACAGTTTTCAAGACTGCCGCCTTAAGCCACTCGGCCATTCCTCCATTTATGTTTTCGATGGTGCGGCACACGCGCCAATCGAAGCGGGTACAAGGATACCATATAATTGCACCCATGAACGATGAAGATTACATGCAGCTTGCAATTGAGGAAGCTCGGCGGGCAGCCAGCCTGGACGAGGTGCCCATTGGTGCGGTGGTGGTGTACAACCCCATCGACAAGGGAACGCGTCGGCCGTTGCTCCCCGAGCCGCGCGTTATTGCGCGCGCGTGCAACCTGCGCGAGACAACGCAGGACCCGGCGGGGCATGCGGAGTTTTTGGCCATGAAAGCCGCAGCGAAGGAGTTGGGCGTGTGGCGCCTAACGGGATGCACCGTGTACGTGACGCTGGAGCCGTGCATCATGTGCGCCGGGCTTATGCATCAGGCGCGCATCGATCGATGCGTTTATGGTGCGTCGGATCAGAAAGCGGGCGCGCTGGGTACGCTTTATGCCATGAATGCCGATGAGCGCTTGAACCACAATTATCCTGTTCAAGCGGGCGTTTTGGGAGACGAATGCGCGCAGTTGCTCACGGACTATTTTGCAAGCAAGCGCAAGGCTGCCAAACGAAAGCAGGCGGCGCAGCAAGAATCGCAGGATTAAAATGCAGCTGGCGCGGCGATGTGCTAGCATCGTAGATGCTCGCGCTCTAACGTGAGCGCGCCAAGCGTGCTGCACGTGCGGCGGCGCGGGGCGGTGGCATTCGGCTTGCCAGCGCGCCAGCGCTCGGTCGGCGGCGCGGGGCTTTGCGCGATGTTGCCGTTGCGGCAAAATGGGGGGCTAGCAGGAATGAAACGCGGGGTGCGTAAATGACTTCCGAAAACAACCAAGTAGATCTTATTGGCGAAGCGTACCAAAATGCGCGTGCCGAAGGTGTGCAGCTGCGCACGGGTGGCGCGGGCTATACAAAATTAGTGGCGCCGGCAAAAGTGAACCTGTATCTGGGTGTGGGTGAAAAGCAAGAGGATGGCTATCACCCTGTGGAAAACGTCATGCACACGCTGCTTGCTCACGATGTGCTCTACATGCGCTGCTTGTCCGCGCAGGCGTTTGCATACGAGACGGGAATTGCCTTCGCAGACACGGAAGAAAACGAAGCTCAGCGCGATTCGAACTTGAAAATTCACTTGACTTGCTCGGGTACGGGCGCAATTGTGCCGCCCAAAATTCCTGCCAGCAAGAACATCGTCTATAAAGCGGTGCGTGCATTTGCCCAGGCTATTGGCAGAAACGAAGACGAAGTCATGGATATTCACCTGGAAAAGCATCTTCCGCATCAGGCGGGGCTGGGCGGTGGATCGTCCGATGCTGCTGCGGCGCTTGTTGGTGCGGCAAAACTGTGGAGGATCGATCCGAGCGATCCGCGCATCGAAGCCGTGGCGAAAACGCTGGGCGCCGATGTTGCGTTTTTCCTGCGCGGCGGTTGCGCCCTGTATAACGGCGTGGGCGAGAACTACGTGCGCAGTCTAGCCACGCGAAAAGACCCCGTTGTTCTGATCAAGCCGGAAGGCGGCCTTTCAACGGCTGCGGTGTATCAAGCGTTCGACGAAAATGCAACGCTTCCGAGTGAGACGCTCAAAGATGCGCTTTCATCTGCGCAAACAGCAGAAGAAGTACCGCTGTTCAACGGATTGGAAAACGTGGCCGGCCAGCTGGATGCCACGCTGGCGGACATTCGTGCATGGGCGCAGTACCAACCCGGTGTTGTAAGCGCCATGCTCACGGGAAGCGGATCGTGCACGTTTGCTATTTGCGCTGATTCTGCCGCCGCCTTGAAGGTTACAGCTGCCGCACAAGCACGGGGTTGGTGGGCAACATCCACGTTCTTCGCGAATATCCGCGCCGCGGTGAGCAAGTAGCTTTCGAGTTTCGCGTTTGGTTTTAAGTGGCGGCACGATTTGTGCTTCGCCGCTCGTTCGGGAAGACTTCGAACCTCTTCGCGTTCTTGGACGGGGCGTAGCAATGGGGGCAGCCTTCCGTTCATAATGGTGCAATCAAGCGCCAGAGAACAACCAGCCGCCTAATGAATGGGCGGCTGGTTGTTCTTAAGGTTGCGCAGGAAATCTTTGATTTTGCGCCACGTGGTGTAGACAAATGCCTCGTCAGGGCGGTGTTTGTACTGCGGGTACTTCTTCAGGAAGCTCCAGTTGCAAATGCGAACAACAATAAGCCCCAACACCGCGGCCGCCAAGAAGCTTCCAAAAATCTCAATGGCAAACGTGTTTTTGTCGAGCACGGTAAGCAGCGTGATAATGGCCAGCCCAATGCAAAGCACAACGCAGATAACGGTAAAAAAATCGATGACGATTTGCTTTGCGCGCGCGGAAGGGAAGCGGAAACGTGCGATAAGGTAAATAACAACGGCAAGAATGGCAAGGAAAATCACAAAGGGAACAATGCGTGTCAGGCGAATGAGGAACATAGCGCACCTGATTTCTTTGCTTTGAAGCCGTTTGAAAAAGCCGCCTAAAATAAGAAAGACGCGTGGCGGAGAGCTGGGGATTTGAACCCCAGATACCCTTATGGGGTATACACGCTTAGCAGGCGTGCTCCTTCGGCCTCTCGGACAGCTCTCCATGACCATGCGTATCCGCAATTTTAGCAAACCAATCGCCAGATTCAAAGACAATTTTTGCGATTTTGAAAAATAGTGCGAATTTCGAAGGATTTCGCGGCTTTTCGCGGGCTGTTTGCTGCCGTCTCGCCATTTCTTCCGACCCGAACGCCGTCTCTTCACGGCCTTCTTGCGCCTTCGGCGGGCTCATGCCAACTTCCTTGCAAGCGTTTTCAAGCGAAGGATTTGTGCGTTCAGTGGATTTGCCCGCTTTTGTCGTTCCCCTTATCAACGGATAGTATGCCTTTGCCTGTTTACTGTTGCATGTGCCCTGCTCGCATGCTATGTATACAGATTGGCAAAACAAGGAAGGAAATGGCACGTGGTTGAAGAAAAACCCAGCGAACTCGCAGCTTCCGATGCGGGTGTCAATGCCGCGCTCTGCGACGGTGCTCGTGAAGCCGCTGCCGGCGCGTCTTGCGTTGCGTCCGTTTCGGGCGCTCAGGCGGTCCGTGGCAAGGATGAATCCCGCAATGCGGCTGACAATATTGTGCTTATTGGCATGCCGGGCGCGGGGAAATCGACGCTGGGAGTTGTTCTGGCAAAAATCTTGAACTATGACTTTCTTGATGCCGACTTGGTTATTCAGAACAAGCACGGGAAAACGCTGCAGACGCTTATCAACGAACTTGGTCCGCAGGGTTTTCTTGACGTGGAGAATCAGGACTTGCAGGAGATCAATGTGCATCGAACGATTATTGCCACGGGCGGCAGCGCCGTTTACTCCGATCGGGCAATGGAGCATCTGCGAAGCATCGGTACGGTGGTGTATTTGCAAATCTCCTACAGCGAGCTGGCGAATCGTTTAGGTGACCTGCAGGAACGCGGTGTTGTCATGAAGGGCGGCATGGGCATGAGCTTGGCCGACCTTTATGAAGAGCGCCTTCCCTTGTACGAAAAGTGGGCCGAAATCACGGTCGATGTGGAAAAGACGTCCATAACGCGGGCGGCGAAAAAGGTAGTCGCTGCTCTGCAAGGCCCCGCATAGGGCGCGTGACAGAAAGTGAATATCCTGCGACATCCAGATGCCCAGCACGAAAAGCGGGCAGCAGGGCGCAGATCGAAGGCGCGCAGGTTGGGGGCGCGGTGCACGTGGCGTGAAGCTTCGCTGACCTGTGTATATACGAGAGAGTTTGGAAGAACGGGACGATGACAGAAGAGAAGATGATGCAGAAAAACGACCCCACGCGTTTGGGTCGTGAAAGAATTGGCAAGCTGCTTGTGGAGTTCGCCATTCCTGCCGTTATTGGCATGGCGTTCAATACGCTGTACAACATTATTGATACTGCATTTTTGCAGCACTCGGTGGGCGATGCGGGCGCTGCGGTGGCAACGCTGGCGTTCCCTGTTATGACGCTGCTTCTGGGTCTGGCTCTTTTGGCTGGTCAGGGCGGTAATGCGTTGGCGGCAATTCAGATGGGCGAAGGCAAGATGGATCGCGTAGAGAAGACGTTGGGTAACACCGTTTTCCTGCTGTTGGCGATTGCCGTTTTTGTTGCGATTGCTTCCGTTTTCGGCATCGATTTCATTTTGGGCGTTATATCGACCCCTGCTGACCTGCGCGAATCAACGCAGGCCTTCCTCCAGATCATTTGTTGCGGCTTCGTGTTCCAAGCGCTGGGCATGGGCGTGGGCAACTTCCTACGCACGGCGGGTCGTCCGAACCTTGCAATGATTACGCAAGGCGTGGGCACGCTGGCCTGCATTGTTTTGAACTACCTGTTTGTTATGGTGTGGGGTTGGGGCGTTGTTGGCAGTGCTTGGGCAACGGTGTTGGGCCAGGCGTGCGGCATGGTTCCGACCATGGCATACTTCATTTTCGTAAAGACCGCGGCGTTCCGCTTGCGTCTTAAGAACCTGGCACCGGAGATTCGCCTGCTCGGTCGTATTCTGGTCATGGGCATTGCATCGTTTATCACGCAGGTTGGTTCGATGTGCGTGAGTTTGGTCTTCAATATGGTTGTTGCTGAATATGCCCTGGTGGATGGCGTGTCGGTTGATACCGCCCTGGCGGCACTGGGTATTGCCATGAAAGCCACGTCGTTTGCGTTCACGCCCATGCTGGGCATCATGATTGCCGCGCAGCCCATCATCGGATTCAATTTCGGCGCGAAGCTGTGGAATCGCGTTCTTGCAACGCTGAAGTGGTCTATTATCGCTTGCATGATTGTCGGCTTCATCTTCACGGCGTGCGCGTTCCTTATCCCGGGTCCTATTGTGAGCATTTTCGGCGTGAAGAACGAAGGCTTCGACATTGCGGTTCAGGCGCTGGGCGTTATGTGCATTTTCCTGGGTCCCGTGGGCTTCCAGATTATGGGCTCCAGCTACTTCCAAAGCAGCGGTCAGCCTATCAAGAGTGCCGTTTTGGAGATGACGCGCCAGATTCTGTTCCTGATTCCCATGTACTTATTCCTGCCGCCGGTGTATATGCAACTGCTTGGCTTCACGGGCCTGGAGAGCATTATGGCGTGCTTGCCCACGGCGGATTTCGCGAGCATTTGCGTGACCGTGTTCTTTATGGTGCATGAGGTGCGCAAGGTTCGCAGGTGGCGTGACGATGCCGTTGCAGCAGGGGAGCCCGTTGACCAGCTGTCTGCCGATTTCGCTGCGTTCCCGGGGGCTGCACCTGCGGGCGCGGCATAAACTCTCAACTTCTTTCGATTTTTAGTCAAATGGCGCGCTCGGTTTGGGTGCGCCGTTTGTATTTCCCAGGAGCGCGATTTTCAGGGGAGGGGAAGTGGCTGGTTTTTACCCAGAAGCGCCTTCGACATGACTAAAAATCGACGATTCTTGAGAGTTTTTCCCAAATTTTTGTCGGGGGGTGTTCCTATAGTTTTGTCAACCGATTTTTCGATTGATTTCCCCCTTGCATGGCAATGCTGACGCCGACC